>JAYVJU010000360.1:0-16289 GCA_043769035.1 Ferruginibacter sp. | reverse complement strand
ATCTACCGCAACATCTGGTGCAGCAGCAGGGTTACCGCCATCTATTACAGGTTGCCATGGGCCACCATTAAAAGTACTTACGGCATTATAACCGGGTAAAGTTCTGGCATTAACAGGCTGGCTCATTAAAGCAAAAACCCTTTGCCCGGCACCACCAACACACTGCCATTCTACCCAGTAATTTCCGGGAGCTAAGTTTACAGATACAGCGGCATCAACTTTCCAAACCACAAAGTTTTGATTTGGAGGTGTGCCGGGAGCCGGTACCTGTGTATTTGCAATTGTATAAACATTTGAAAAAGAAGACGCCGACAACCTGTTAGTTGTAAGATCTCCATAAATAATATTTGATGCACCTACAGGGCTTGCATCACGGATAATAACTCTTACAGCTGTAATTGGCGAAGTACCCGGAGGCGGTGGTAATACTACAGCATAAAAAGTCATTTTATTAATATTCCAGGATACACCAGCAGGTACAGTAAAGTTATCTGCCACTCTGGAACTGCCTAATACCGGAGAATTATCAAACGCAATAGAAACATTGGTTTGGGTTGTGTTTCCTGCGTCATTCTGCATTTCATGCCATTGGGTACCGGCAGGTGCCGCTACTCCACTCTTTGATGTTGTACCGGTACCCAGGTTACCATTTATATATTGCTGGGCATTTACTGTACAAACAGAAAATGCTGCTAAAACCAACAGGGGCAGCATTTTTGCAAAGAACGGCCTTAATTTATTTAAGGTAGTTTTTAGTTTCATAATTCAGTTTTAGTTAAGTAAAGAGAGTTTAGAGAATTAATTGCCTTTAGATTTCAAAGCCGCATTGTGTATTGCTTTCTTTTTTTCAATTTCAGCAGCAGTTTTTGCAGCAGGAACTGCTGTTGCAGCAGCGTTATTGTCTACAGGTTTTACAGCTCCTTTCTTTTTGGTCATGTCTCTGGGTGCTGCGGTTTGAGCCTGTAGTCCCGGCTCATTTTTTACAGCATCACTGAAAGCAGCTGTTACACCGGCATTGCTTTGTTCAAGCTTGGGGTTAGCCTTCATCTGCTCCTTAGTGGGTGCTGGAGCAGGTTTAGCGGCAGCAATTTTCTGTTGTTTGCTTGGGAAACCTTCAGATTTACTGGCGCTGGCCGCCTGTTTCTGGGCAAATGAAAACTGAAAAGCAAAACCTAAGATCACCGTTGTTAAAATTGCTTTTAACAAAAAGACGTTACGGCCTTTTAAAGTAGTTTTTTTGTGCATAATAAAATGGTTTTAGTTTATTTGTTACATGAAAGCATGCCTTTATAGTACTTGTACTTGTTTTGGTATTAAAGCAGTGCTGTTCAGGTAGTGAGAAACTAAAGGTAATAACTTTAACTTAAAATTATAAAAATTTCCTACTGTTTTTTCTAAACCCTTATTTCAGAGGAGTAACGCACTTAAAACCAAACAGGCTTTGGCTTAATTACATTAAATGTAAGGGTATGGTAAAAATTCTTAAAGCGTATGCAGTAATAATTCATTAAAATTAAGTAAAGAAGATATTTTAAGGTCGGCAGCGCCCCATCTGGGGTCTTTGCTGGTTTTAGCATCAGGTACAATTATGCATTTCATACGGGCTGCCTTTACTGCAATCATACCATAGTAAGAGTCTTCAAAACAAATACAGGCAGTTGGTTGGGTATTTAATGCTGCTGCACAGTTTAAATAAACCTCCGGGTGTGGTTTGCCATGCAATAAATTTTCTGCAGAGGTTACAGCATGTAAGTAGTTGCGGATATGCAGCAGATCAACAACTACATCTATTAATTTAACAGGCGAAGAAGAGGCAAGGCCTATTTTAAAATTCCTGTCAATAAAAAAATTAAAAATATGCGACAGCCCCGCCATAGGTTTCCCTTTTTGTAAAACGAGAGCTATTACTTTTTCTATAATGTCTTTTTCAACTGAAATAATATCCTGTTGAGGGCTTTTAAAATGATTGAACCAATACTGAATAAATTCTTTGGTTCGTAAACCGGTAGTAGTGGCGTATTGTTGTGGTGTTAATTTTATTCCATAGCGGGAAAATATCTCAGTCGCTGCTTCATCCCAAAGCGGTTCAGAATCTATCAACAACCCATCCATATCAAAAATTACAGTATTCAGTTGCATAGCTGCAAATATATTAACTTCATAAACAGCTTTGGGTGGTTAAACTATTTTATCATTTACTAACAGCCCGGTAATTTACTTTAACTGCAAAGAAAAATAATTTATTTGCAATGAAACAATGGCTTGCTGATTTTAAAGAATCAAAATTGGTTAAAGGAACTGTTTATGCACTGGTTGGTTTATTTTCTTATCCCGGTATTAATTTGATTAATAAACTTGAGATTAAGGGAATGGAAAATTTGCATAAACTTCCCAAACAAAATGTTTTATTTGTAAGTAACCATCAAACTTATTTTGCAGATGTAATAACGTTTTTACATATTTTTTGTGCGTTAAGCTGGCGCAAAAAAAATAAGTTAGGCATACCTTATTATTTATTGTGGCCTTTTACAAGAGTAAAATATGTAGCCGCAGAAGAAACCATGAAGAGCAACCTGATAAGTAAATTATTCAGCCTTGCAGGAGCCATAACTGTTAAACGTACATGGAATAGCGGAGGGCAGGAAGTAAGGCGTGGATTAGACCCTGCGGATACCAGAAAAATAGAAAGGGCTTTACAGAATAATTGGGTGATTACCTTTCCGCAGGGTACCACAAAACCTTTTGCACCCGGTAGAAGGGGTACAGCATTTATTATTAAACACCACCGGCCTGTTGTAGTACCGGTTGTTATAAGTGGTTTTTGGAGGGCCTTTAATAAAAAGGGATTGAAATTTAAAAAGAAAGGAACACTATTGACCGTAACTTTTAAAGAGCCGCTGCAAATTGATTATGACGATACTACTGAAAATATTTTAGCAACAGTGATGGATGCTATTGAACAAAGTAAAAAATTTATGATTAAAGGCCGCCATCATCACACCGAAATACTGAAAAAATAAAATGCAAAATTTAAACTGCTTATAGCTTCAGTTGGCTACAGGTTAATTATAAACCGAATTAATAATTATGATTTTGAAAATAGTGCCTTTAACTCATCAGCATCCTCAGCTTTCATTTTTCCACCCAGCACTAAT
The DNA here is from genome assembly GCA_043769035.1 of Ferruginibacter sp. Classification (GTDB taxonomy): domain Bacteria; phylum Bacteroidota; class Bacteroidia; order Chitinophagales; family Chitinophagaceae; genus Ferruginibacter. The sequence goes on along the minus strand of JAYVJU010000360.1, from coordinate 13,134 downwards.
CTTAATTGCCTTCTTCTTAAAGCCCCTTCAAATAATTTTTTCTCTTCTTCAGTTTCAGGTATCAGTTGGTTTACTTTTCTTGGTTTATTATTAGGGTCAAGCGATACAAAAGTATAATAAGCTTCGTTGCTCTTGTATTTATATTGCTGAATGGCATCTTCGCCCCACACCTTCATGTGTACTTCCATACTGCTGTTAAATGCCCTTGTTACTTTAGCTTCTATATGTACTACGTTACCGATTTTAATAGGGCTTTCAAAAGAAATATTGTCAACCGATGCAGTTACCACAGGTGCACTGCAATGTTTCATAGCAGCAAGTGCTGCTGCAATATCCATCCAGTACATTAAACGGCCACCCATTAAGTTGCCAAAATTGTTGGTGTCATTTGGCAACACTAACTCCGTCATTATTACCACCGATTCACTTGCTTTCTTATCCATAAAAAATTTTTGCAAATATAAGCCGATTTGTTGCTAAGATACCAGCCCTTTAGTTTAAACAATAATTACCCATGTAATATTTTAACGGACAACTAAAGTTTATTTTATCTTTTTGATATTTTATTACAGGTTATTGTCTTTTGCAGTTTACATTTAAAACGGGTTACAGTATCGCTGCGTAATGCTGCATGTTTTGAGCTTCTGCCATTGGTTCTTTTACGCCACATTTTAAAACTGCCGGCTTTCATTTCTTTTCGCATTAATGCAATCACTTCTTTTTCCTTTAAGCCAAATTGTATTTCAATCGCTTCAAAAGTAGTACGGTCTTCCCAGGCCATTTCTATTATACGGTCAATATCTTTTACAGTTAAAATTGGATTATTCATTTTATGGTTTATTTTTTCTGCATTTATCGCTGCAGTATTTTACTTCATCCCAAATCTTCTCCCATTTTTTACGCCAGGTAAATGGGCGGTTGCAAGTGATGCAAATTTTTACAGGCAGATCAGTTTTCTTTTTTTGTTTCATTTAATCGTTCAGTTGTAGTAAATACTTTTCTGCAGTTGTAAGATGAGCCTGTTGTTTTTCTTCAGGCATTTTATCAAAAGTTGATACCAGCATGCCCAGCCTTGGATTTTTTAAAAAGAAGCTGCGGTGTACATGCATAAAGCGCCAGAATAATCCATCCCAGGTGGCAGTCCATTCTCCCTTTTCGTAATCACTCATTTTTAGTAAGTAATTACTGCCGCTTATATAAGGTTTGGTGGTCATCAATCCGCCATCGGCAAACTGCGTCATGCCATATACATTGGGTACCATCACCCAATCGTAAGCGTCTGCAAACATTTCCATAAACCAGCGGTACACTTCATCAGGGTTAAACTCACACAGCAACATTAAATTGCCGAGTACCATTAATCTTTCAATATGATGACAATAGCCTGTCAGTAAAATTTTTTTAATAACATTATCTATTGGTAAAATACCAGTATCACCTGTCCAGAATGCTTTCGGAATTTTTCTTGTAAAACCCCAGTAATTTTTGGTGCGTTGCCTGCTTCCTTCTCTTTCGTAAACAATACGTATAAATTCACGCCAACCCAAAATCTGCCTTATAAAACCTTCCAGTGAATTAAGTGGTATATTATATATTGTGGCAGCAGCAATAGCTTTGGTAATAATCTGACCAGGCTGCAGTAAACCAATATTAAGCATCGGGCTTAAAACCGAATGATGCAAAAAATGTTCTTTAGCTACAATGGCATCTTCATAAATACCGAATTTTTCAAAACGGTCTTTTAAAAAATCATCCAGCCATTTTTCTGCAGCAGTAAAATCTGTTGGGTAAATAAATTTTTCGATGGAACCATAGTTAGAAGAAAAATTTTTTGCAACATAAACTTTGGCTGCTGCTACGGATGCATTTTCTTTTTCAAAATTAATGACCGGCGCTTTTTCTTTTTTTGAAAATTTCATCCGGTTATCTGTATCGTATGTCCATTGCCCGCCTTCGGGGCCGCCGGCTGCATCTAATAAAATATTTCTTTTTTTACGTTGCTCTGTGTAAAATGCTGTTTGAAAATAAGTTTTCTTTTTATCAAAATAACTTTTCACATCAGCCATACTGTTTAAAAAATTTGGCGTAATGTGTTCAACATGAAGGATGCCTTCTTTCTTACAGCTTTCAACAATCCTTTTTCTAAGCCAGTTATCTACCACATCTGCAAAATGTATTTCATTTATTTTTTGGTGTTGCAGATAAGGTATTAATTGCCGCACATCACTTAAATCATTTACAGCCTCTATATATTCAGCCAGTATTTTTTTACTGGCCAAATAGCCGGCATAATTTTTCATTGATGCCCTGTGTAATACCAGTTTTTGCTGATGAAAATTATATTGCTTAAAAAATAAGTGTTCTTCTATAATGTACACCATCCGGCTTTGCAAAACAGCCGGATGGTTGTTAAACAGCTGGTGTGGAAATATAAGTGTGGCTGATTTCATTATTATTTAAACTGACTTAAACAAAATGAAAGCCACTTTGTTTAAATATCCAAAACACTATTTATGGAAACTTTAAAGGGAAAAAATGTTTTACTGGTTGGTGCAACAGGTGGCATAGGTTCCAGCACTGCTAAACTTTTAGCTGCAGGCGGGGCTAATGTTTTTTTAACAGGCAGAAATGAAGTAAAGCTGCAACAAGTGGCCAGCGATTGCAGTATAAGTGCCAGCAGAACTTTTGTGCTGGATATTTCTCAGCCTTCAGAAGTGGCGGCATTAAAAGAAAAATATTTTCAGCAATTAACGACTATAGATATTTTAGTTAATGCAGCAGGTATTGGTATTATTAAAACAATGGATACACTGGATGAAATGGATTTTCTGCGTTCGCTTAACTATAATTTGTATGCTCCTTTTTTATTGATAAAAGCCTTTTTACCTGCCATGAAGGAAGTGAAAAAAGGATTAATAATTAATATACCCGGTGTATTGGGTAAAGTACCTATGGCCGGGGCCGCTGCATATAGCGCCAGTAAATATGGTTTGGTGGGTATGATGCAAAGTATAAGAGAAGAATTGAAAAGAACTGATATACGTATCACTAATTTATTTTTGGGTGGTGTGGATTCTTCTTTTTGGGATACGATTGATTTACGGGTGCAAAGAGATAAAATGGTGCAGGCAGAGGAAGCAGCTAAAGCCATTTGGTTTTTATGCCAGCAGCCCGATAGTGGTGTGGTAAGCGAAATGGTATTGCAGCCCTTTAATCACCAGGCTATTTAATTGTTTTTTTGGTAGTTCGTATTCATTAATCGAATTTTGAATACCGAATTGTATATTATGAGTAACAACAAAACTATCTCTTTCGATAATACCGAAATTGCATTTGAATATAAAAACGACAGCCAGTTACAAAAAGCACATTTTCTTTTTTCTTCTATGGGTAAACCATGGCTTGTTAATCTGGGATTAAAGATTACACCATTAGCCATTAAATGGAAACTTCCTTTTACCAAAACCGTGATAAGGAAAACCATTTTTCAACAATTTGTAGGCGGCGAAACTTTAGAAGAAACTGCTAAAGTTGCGGATAAACTGGAGGAATATAAAGTACAGGTAATTTTAGATTATGGTGTGGAAGGTAAAGAAGGCGAAGAGAGTTTTGAACAGGCCAGGGACGAATTTAAAAAAGTTATAGCCTATGCTGCCACGCAGGCAAACATTCCTTTTATGAGTGTTAAAGTTACAGGGTTTGCACGTTTTGCTTTGCTGGAAAAAATAGACAGTGCGATGCATGTTACTGAAGGAACATTGATGAAACGATACCTGACAGCAGTTGATGTATTAACGCCTGCAGAAAAAGAAGAATGGCATAGAGTAAGGTTACGTATGCTGCATATTTGCGAAGAAGCAGCGGAGAAAAATATAGGGGTATTAATTGATGCAGAAGAAACATGGATTCAGGATCCTGTTGACGCCCTTACTATTTTAATGATGGATACGTTTAACAAAACAAAAGCTGTTGTATTTAATACTTTGCAAATGTACCGGCACGACAGGTTACAGTTTTTAAAAGACTCTTATGTTGCAGCGGCAGAAAGAAAATTTATTCTTGGTGCAAAACTGGTAAGAGGTGCCTATATGGAGAAGGAAAGAAACAGGGCAGCAGAAATGAATTATCCATCACCAATACAACCCGATAAAGCATCAAGCGATAAAGATTATAATGCGGCTGTAGAATTCTGCATTGAGCATCTTGATCAGGTTAGTGTTATAGTAGCATCTCACAATGAGTATAGTAATTTATATACAACAGAGTTATTGGATAAAAAAGGGTTACCGCATAATCATCCTCATGTACATTTTAGCCAGTTGTATGGTATGAGCGATAATATTACATTTAACCTTGCAAAATCCGGTTGCTCTGTAAGTAAGTATTTGCCATTTGGGCCAATAGCTGATGTTATACCATATTTAATGCGCCGTGCACAGGAAAACAGTTCTGTTTCCGGGCAAACAGGCAGGGAATTAGGATTGATAAGCAAAGAAATTAAAAGACGTAAAAAATAAAATTCATATTTTGTAAAATACTAATAGCATTGTCAGCGTTTAGTATAAATATTTTATCTTTAATCTGAAAACTTCCTGCTATTAATCTTCGGCTCACTATAACTGTTTGTTTACAATTACTGCTATCTGTTATTTATGCACAGATGAGAAGTATGCCTGCTGTTAAAATAACTCAAGCCATAAAAATTGACGGCGATCTTAATGACGAGGCCTGGAAAAATATACCGGCAAATGGAAACTTTATTACTTTTTCTCCCCATTTTGGTAAGCCTTCTTTACACAAAACCGAGGTTAAAATTACCTACGATAATTCTGCTGTTTATGTAGGAGCGTATATGTACGATAATCCTGAAAATATACGCAGGCAGATCACTGCAAGAGATATTATTGACAGACAGAATACAGATGTGTTTATTATGGGGTTTGATACTTATCTCGACAGGCAGAATGCGTTTCTTTTTCGGCTAACCGCAGCCGGGGTACAAGGCGATGCCAAGGGGACACAAAACAATGCATCTGTTTATGATCCTACCTGGGATGCTGTTTGGGAAAGTAAGGCCAGTATAAAAAAAGATGGATGGGTTGCAGAAATAAAAATTCCTTTTAGTGCAATACGGTTTTCAAAAAAAGAGGTTCAGGACTGGGGAATTAATTTTGCCCGCTTTATACGAAAGATAAATGAAACAAGTATATGGAGCCCCCAAGATCCCAATATTAACGGCGATATAAACCAATGGGGAACATGGACCGGATTGAAAAATATAAGCCCGCCATTGCGTTTATCTTTTCTGCCTTATGTATCAGGCGGGGTAAGAATTTCGCCGACAAGTAAAGGAGATGTTACCGAAGTTTTAAAAAGTGGTGGCATGGATGTTAAGTATGGTATTAATGAGAGTTTTACATTGGATATGACATTGATACCTGATTTTGCACAGGTACAGAGCGATAACCTGTTATTGAATCTTACACCTTTTGAAGTAAAGTTTGACGACTACCGTCCGTTTTTTACAGAAGGAACAGAGTTGTTTAATAAAGCAGGAATATTTTATTCGAGAAGAATTGGTGCTGCGCCTGGCCGCAGTGCAGCAGTATTAAATAAATATGGTAACGATCCCAATTACAGCATCAATAAAAACCCGGGCATTACCCGTTTATATAATGCCACAAAATTTTCGGGACGCAATAAAAAAAATCTGGGGATTGGAATTTTTAATTCGGTAACAGTACCAATGTATGCAAAAATTACAAACTTAAATACCGGTGCCGACTCCGGCATTTTAACCGAGCCCTTAACCAATTACAATATACTGGTTTTAGACCAGGCACTAAAAAACCGTTCAACCATCAGTTTTACCAATACCAACGTATTGCGTAAAGGCAATAGCCGCAATGCCAATGTAAGCAGTATTGATCTGTCTTTATTCGACAAAAAGAACATTTATAATTTTATACTTTCCGGTAAGTACAGCACGGTGTGGGGTAAAAACTTAAATAAGAATGGGTTTAATACGGCTGCAGGTTTTGGTAAAGTAAGTGGCCTTATTCAATATAAAACAGCAATTAATATTTTAAGTGATAAATACGATCCTAATGATTTAGGTTTTTTAACCAACAATAATGTGTTTAATTATTCGGGTAATGTGAGTTATAACCTGCTTAAGCCAACAAAGAATTTTATAAACCAGCGGTATAGTGTAAGTTTTGTTAACAGGTATTTGTATAAACCATTTAACTGGACAAGCCTGGAAGTAAGTGCAAAAGCATTTTTCCTGCTTAAAAATTTCTGGGATGTATCAGTTAGTTTTCAAAGCAACCCTTTGTGGACGAATGATTATTTTGTTAACTCCAATACGTACACAGGTTTTTTTCTTAAGCGGTCGCCATACTACTATCTTGCTGTAAACGGGAGTACCGACAGCAGAAAAAAATGGTTCTTTAATTATAATATCGGCGGAGCTGAATCTCCATTACCCAAAGATCCGTTTTGGACATCTGAAGCCGGATTAAGATACCGGTTCAACGAAAAATTTCAGGTTAGTGCTAATATGGTAATAGAGCAAAATAAAGGCCATTGGGGTTGGGCCTTTATTAACAACATGAATGGCTCCCCGGTTATTGCCCGCCGCAACTTAAAAAGAAATACGGGCATTGTAAGTGCACAATATAGTTTTACAAAACGTATGAACTGGACAGTACGCATGCGGCATTACTGGTCTGCCCTGCAGAACACTAATTTTTACAATTTAAAAAATGATGGTTACTGGAATGAGATTGCTTTTATACCCAACCAGAATATCAACTACAATACTTTTAATATAGATATGTTTTATACCTGGGATTTTTTATTGGGCAGCCGTATAACCATAGCCTGGAAAAATGCTTTAGGCAGTAATGTATTAATTGATCCGTACACCAACCTTTCTTATTTTAAAAACTTCGGCCAATCCATCAGTAATCCGCACAGCAATGAGCTTACTGTTAAAATTGTTTATTTTTTAGATTATCTGAAATTAAAAGGAAAACACCGGTAAACAAATTGTAAAGGGTTTTGAAATAACTCATAAACAACTTATCTTGGCTAAAAAATATTTTATATGAACCAGGATACCACAAAAGATGTATTGAATTACGATGAACAAAATGTACCTAAACTTACCACAGGGTTAAATGTACTTACCATTTTAACTTTTATAGGTTGCGCCTACGAATTATACAGTACGGTAAATAATTTTATTTCGGGCCGAAAGGTTTTGGAAGATTTTGAAAAATCTCAGGAAAAATTAGCAGATGCACCTGCATGGGCCAAAAAATTTGCCAGCCCTGAAGTTCATGAACTGATGGTAAAGTCTCTGGATAACAAAGTGCCGTTATTTATTATAGGGCTTGTTTCAATTGCACTTTGTGTTTATGGTGCTATTGAAATGCGAAAACTAAAAAAACAGGGCTTTACATTCTGGCTTATTGGAGAAATACTGCCTTATATTGGAGTTGTAATATTTATTGGTGGCGTTTTCTTTAAAACATTTTTAGTTTACTTTACAATAGTGCCAGTGATTTTTATTCTGCTCTATTTTTTTCAACGAAAAAATCTGGTATACTGATAAAAGAAAAAGCCGAAGTCATAAACTTCGGCTTTTTTGATTGAATAAATAATTTTACCAGGCTTTAGATTTTGCCCCGTTCAATAGTTTTATAAAATACAAATGTTTGTTTTCGAAATAATCCGGTGTAAGGTTCTCTTTTTTTAATGATACCGGCCTTATTGTATAATCGCAAAATACTTTAAAGGATTTGTCATTGATGTGTTTCATAAAATCATCCGGATATTTTGCCAGTAGTTTAATAAATAGGTGTACCGATTCAAAGCCTTTAAAAGCCATATCGCTCGGTTTTGTTTTATATTTTTTTGAATAGGCAGCAGTAAGCATCTTACTGTAGTTATCCCACTTATTATTAAAGTACGGCGATGTAAAATAAACCGGAAAATTTTCAAAGTCATCTTTCTTTTGTAAAGATGCAAAGGCATCCCAGTTTGGCATACCTATTAATGTTATGGGATAAGTTTCAAACAAATTATAACAGGCCACTGCAAGGCTTGTGGCAAAACCCTCTTCAAGACTGCCGCCAATTATTACAGACTGGCGGTTACTGTCTAATTTAGGTTTTAAAAAATCAGCAGTAAATGCGCTATCCGTATTAAGCGTACGGATGTTCAGTAATGCTTTGCCATCCTGTTCATTCAGCATTTTAAAATATGCCGCTACTTTATCTTCCTGGCTTCCTTTTTTGCGGCATAAATAAATCATGTCGGTACCATGATTTTGCAGCAGGTAACTGTAAATAGCTTCGCAATGCGCTTTAAGTGTAGAGTTAAGAATTACAGTGAAAGGATTGCCTGTTAAACCCCCATCGTTGGGATATGTTGCAGATATAAATGGAATATTTTTTAACAATGCAAAATCGGCTAATTGCTTAAAGTCTGCATCTTTAACAGAGCCAATAATAAGGTTAAGACTGTCTAATTTTTTATTTTTAATAAGGGCGCTGATACTTTGTGTGTATGATCTGGAATCGTAAATACTGGCATCAATATTTTCTTTTTCCATCACCATCGAATCCAGAGCAATCTGTGCGCCTTGTACAAATTCAACTGCAGGAACAATAAATTTAGGAACGCCCTGGTTAAACCGAAAGTTGTTATTGGTAAAAACAGAATCTAAATAAAGAGGTGCAAAAATTCCAACCTTATAAGTGGGCATTTTTTGTAAAGAATCTGTTTGTGCAATTGCTTTAAAAGCAAAAGAAGATGTCAGTAAAAAAAATAATCCAACAAAAAATTTCTTATTCATATAAATCTAAATTATTCCCATTCAATAGTTGCCGGTGGCTTACTGCTTATATCATACACCACCCGGTTTATACCTCTTACGTTGTTGATTATTTCATTGGATATGTCGGCTAAAAATTCATATGGTAAATGTGCCCAGTCAGCAGTCATACCATCTACAGAAGTTACTGCTCTTAAAGCTACTGTAAATTCATATGTTCTTTCATCTCCCATTACACCCACACTTTTTACCGGTAGTAAGATGGTGCCTGCTTGCCAAACAGTTGTATACAAATTGTATTTTTTCAAGCCATTAACATAGATAGCATCTGCTTCTTGCAATAACCGTACCTTTTCTTCAGTAACTTCTCCTAAAATTCTAATGGCAAGTCCTGGACCGGGAAAGGGATGGCGGTCAATCATTGCATCTGGTATGCCCAACTCTCTTCCTACACGTCGTACTTCATCTTTAAATAAAGAGCGTAAAGGTTCTACCAGTTCCAGTTTCATTGTATCTGGTAAGCCGCCCACATTATGATGGCTTTTAATAGTAGCAGACGGACCATGCACCGAAAGTGATTCAATAACATCGGGGTAAATGGTTCCCTGCCCCAATAATTCTACGCCTTCAATTTTATGTGCCTCCTGGTCAAATATGTCTATAAAAGAACCTCCAATGGCTTTTCTTTTTGCTTCGGGATCTGTTTTGCCGGCCAGTTTGGTATAAAAATGCTCTTTGGCATCAATACCTTTCACATTTAACCCAATCTCGTTATAGGTTTCAATTACCTGCTCAAATTCGTCTTTACGTAAAACGCCATTGTCTACAAAAATGCCATACAGGTTTTTGCCAATAGCTTTATGAATAAGTGTTGCGGCAACAGTACTATCCACGCCACCACTTAAAGCCATAATAACTTTTCTGTTTCCTATTTGCTTTTTTAACGTAGCAACAGTATCGGTAATAAAGTGTTCCGGTGTCCAGTCTTGTGTGCAGCCACAAATATTCACCAAAAAGTTTTTAATTATTTTTTTGCCTTCGGCAGAATGATAGACTTCCGGGTGAAATTGTAAACCGTACAAAGGTTGTTCGTTGCTTGTTGCTCGTTTGAAGGCTGCTATCGGGATACTTTCGGTAGTTCCCAACAATTCAAATCCATCAGGCAGCACTTTAATCGTATCGCTGTGGCTCATCCATACCTGCGATGTAGCTGAAACATTTTCAAGTAAAGTATCTTCTTTTGTTTTTGTAAAGATGGCCCTGCCATATTCTCTTTTTTCACTTTTATCTACCCTGCCGCCAAATAGCTTAGCAGTAAGCTGGGCGCCATAGCATATACCAAGTACAGGTACTTTTTCAGCCATAATTTTTACATCAACCAGCAGCGCCTTTTCTTCATTAACCGAAAAAGGAGAGCCGCCAAGTATAATGCCTTTTAAACCTGCGTCGTAAATAATTTCCTTGTTATAAGGTATAATCTCACAATAAACATTAGCTTCCCTTACTGTACGTGCAATTAATTGGGTGTATTGCGATCCAAAATCGAGAATAAGAATTTTTTCCGTCATAAGCAGCGAAGGTAAATAAATAGTTGAATGGTACAGGGATTAGCCTTTAGGTTTTTATATTTGTTGTAAAATAGTTAACCATGAAACAAATAGTATTTCTTTTGTCAGCCTTTTTTCTGTTGAATTCCTGTGACTACACTTCCGGAAGCGGCAATGTTGTAAACGAAAAAAGAACAGTAGGCAATTTTACAGGTATTAATGTAGGTAACGGTTTTGAGGTAGAAGTAAAAATCGGACCTGTTGCGGATGTGAAGATAGAAGCTGACGATAATATCATCGGGCATATTAAAACTGAAGTTTCTGGCGGCATATTAACTATTAAAATGGAGGGCATGCACAGTATCAGTAATGCACATTTAAAAGCCTATATCACTGTTGCAGATTTAAACAGTATTGATGCATCGGGTGGAGCAAATGTAAAAGTGCTGGATGTGATTAAAGGAAATGGTAAAATAAATTTTAATGCTTCTGGAGGGGCGGAAATTGATGCAGAAGTAGAAGCACCAGAGGTAGAAACCGAAGCCAGTGGCGGCGCAGGCATAAAACTTACTGGCAAAACAAAGAATCATACAGCCGATGCCTCTGGTGGTGGTTGGTTGAAAGCGTCTGATTTATTGAGCGAAACAACGAGTGCAAGTGCTAGTGGTGGCGGAAGTGTATCTGTATATGGAAGTATAAGAATAAATGCTAAGGCCAGTAGCGGGGGGAGCGTTAATTATAGGGGAAATGGAGAAGTTAATAAAGAAGAGAGTAGTGGCGGAAGTGTGAACAAGGATTAAGCTAATGTATTATTTATCAGTAATTTAATTATAATGGCGATAAGCATAACCAGCTTATCGCCATCTTTTTATCCCTATTCAAAATAAATTCTGAAAAACTTTCCCAATTCCTTTGCTGTTACAAATACAGCCCTTACCTTTGCACTCCAAATTAAAAAACGGTAATTCAAAAGTTCTTTATATATGTCACAGAGAATCAGAATCAAATTACAGTCTTACGACCACAACTTAGTTGATAAATCAGCCGAAAAGATTGTAAAAACTGTACGCAGTACAGGTGCCGTGGTAACAGGACCAATTCCTTTACCTACACACAAGAAAATTTTCACTGTATTGCGTGCGCCCCACGTTAATAAGAAGGCACGTGAACAGTTTCAACTGTGTACACACAAACGTTTATTAGACATTTACACCAGCAGCAGCCGTACGGTAGATGCTTTAAGTAAGTTAGACTTACCAAGTGGTGTTGATGTTGAGATCAAAGCTTAATGAACTTCTCCGTACTGAGCAAAGTCGAAGTGCCGGAGAAAGCAGAAGCTAAGTTCTTAAAAAGAAAAAGTATGAACATCTAAGTCCTCAAATAAAAGGACCGCTGGATAAAAATAAGATACAATGAAAAGTATTATTGGAAAGAAGATTGGTATGACCAGTATCTTCGATACAACAGGCAAACAAACTGCAGTTACTATTATAGAAGCAGGGCCATGTGTAGTTACACAAAAGAAAACCGTTGAAACAGACGGCTACAATGCACTTCAGATTGCATTCGGCGATAAAAAAGAAAAGCACTCCTTAAAGTCAGAAACAGGGCATTTCGCCAAAGCCCAAACCTCTCCTAAAAAATTCGTTCAGGAAATACGCAATAGCGAAATAGATAAAGCGGTAGGTGAAACTATCACTGTTGACATCTTTGCAGAAGGTGATGCCATCGAAGTTGTTGGTACCACAAAAGGTAAAGGTTTTCAGGGTGTAGTAAAACGTCACGGCTTTAGTGGTGTTGGCGGTCAGTCTCACGGTCAGCACGACAGGTCAAGAGCTCCGGGTTCTATCGGTAACTCGTCTGATGCCAGCCGTGTATTTAAAGGTATGCGTATGGGTGGTCGTATGGGGCAGGACAGGGTAACTATGAAAGGATTGAAAGTGGTGAAAATTTTCGCTGAGAAAAATTATATACTGGTAAGCGGTTCTGTGCCGGGCCACAATGGTTCTATTGTATTAATTCAAAAATAATTAACAGTAGCCTTTGGGCTTTAAAAAAATAAGTACAATGCAAGTAGACGTTTTAAATATAGAAGGAAAGAAAACCGGAAGAACCGTTGAGTTACCGGATGAGATTTTTGGTATTGAGCCCAATGATCATGTTATATATCTTGCTGTTAAGCAATATCAGGGTGCACAACGCCAGGGATCGCACAAGGTAAAAACCCGTGCAGAAGTTCACGGTTCGTCTAAAAAATTACATAAACAAAAAGGTACAGGCGGTGCCCGTAAAGGAAACCTGCGTAACCCTTTATATAAAGGTGGTGGTACTATATTTGGTCCAAAACCGCATAAGTATGATATCAAATTGAATCAGAAAGTGAAGACCTTGGCTAAAATGAGTGCATTATCATACAAAGCAAAAGAAAATGCTATTGTAGTGCTGGAAGATATTAAAATAGCTACCCCTAAAACAAAACAGTTTGCATCAATCTTAAAAAACATTGGTGTTGGTGGTAAAAAATCTTTGTTTGTAATTCCTGATGATTCGGATAACCTGTATTTAAGTATCCGTAATATTCCTACTGTAAATGGTACTTTAATAAGAGATATCAATACATACGATATAGTTAATGCCAATGTGTTGGTTTTAACTGAAGGAGCTGCAAAAGTATTTACAGCAGAAGAAGTAGAAGCATAATTTAAACAACAACAAATTAATAGACATGAACCCGTCTGATAT
>JAYVJU010000359.1:0-2329 GCA_043769035.1 Ferruginibacter sp. | reverse complement strand
GTTGTGCATGTTGAATGAGTGGGTTTAGTCACTTTCTTAGACAACTGCACAGCGTCTTTTGTGGCTCAATAACAAAAATTAATTCCGCCAACGGGTTATACTATTTTAAAGCAATTCTTAAAACATACATATCATTTGTTACATACAAAGTTTTCTCGTCGGTACTTAATGCACAATTACTTGTTGAATTATCCAGTTTTATTAATCCCATTTTTTTTCCTTCGCTATTAAAAATATATACACCGCCGGGGCCGGTGGCAAATACAATACCTTGTTTGTTTACTTTAAAGCCATCGGGCAAACCATGTTTCATGGTTTTTCTTTCTTCTGCGGCACTGTAAAATAATTTACCGTTAATCAGCGTATCGCCGTTTACATCAAAAATGTACCAGTTTGGTTTATCCGGGTCGCTGCAGGCAACAATCAATTGTTTTTCGCCGGGTAAAAATGCCAAACCATTCGGGCGGGTGATGGAGTCAACCAGCAAAATAACCGTACCGTCTTTTTTTACTTTATAAACACCGTTGTATTTTATTTCTTTAAGTGAATCTGTATCGTCCTGTGTTTGTAAACCATAAGGAGGGTCGGTAAAAAATAATTCGCCGCTGCTGTTGTACAAGCAGTCGTTGGGGCTGCTGAAACGTTTGCCGTTAAATTTATCAGCAAGGGTAATATATTTTGCAACTGGCTTATCTAATGTCCCATCCATCTTTCCCATCTGTCGGTCGCCGTGCTGGCACAATACTAAATTGCCTTCGTTATCTAATGTTAGCCCATTGCTGCCGGGTTCTTTGCATTTGCTGAGTGTGGTGCCGGTGTAGCCACTGGGTTTTAAATATACTTCGGCACCTTTTGCTGCTGTCCATTTGTAAATGGTGTTCATGGGTACATCACTAAACAAAAGCATGTTATGTTTTTCAATCCACAACGGGCCTTCGCTCCATTCATAACCTTCGGCAATAATTTCTGCTTTAGTGGTTGTGTCTATGATGGCGGATAATGCTTCATCATATTGAATGATGGTGCCGGTGGTTTTGTACATACTTGTTTTACTGTTGCTGTTATTATCGCAAGATAATAATGCGATGATTAATAATGCTACAAGCGTTTGTTTCATGTTTCGTTTTTGATTATTGAACCACATAAGGCATATAAGAAACATAAGAAATCCTTGTCCCCTTATGTGATTTAAAAAAAACCACTAAACGGGTTAGTGTTGAATATTGAACCACATAAGACAGATAAGAAACCTGTCTGCCAGCAGGCATAAGAAAAGCAGTTTTCTCTTAAATGCCTTATGTATCTTATGTGGTTCAAAAAAATGCTCAATAGAATTACTTCAGTAAAAGAGTGCGACGCAACGATGATGCCCCCGCTAAGGCGGGGCAGGCTATGAAAAACAAACGCTGGTTACACAATTATTACTTACAAAATAAAAATAGCAATAAGAATTATTAAGCAATTCAGCCTAAGTTCCCCTTCAGGGGACAGGGGTTTCTAATGCGAATCCCTCGTCACTTCACTGCCACTGCTGCCCTGTAAAAAATCTAAATCAGCACCTTTATCACTGCCCATTACATGCCTAATGTACATACTCACATAACCTCTTGTTGCAGCAGGTGGTGGTGCCATCCATGCGGCTTTACGCTTTGCCAATTCTTCATCGCTTACATGCAAATGCAATAAACGTTTCTCCACATCCAGTTCAATCATATCGCCATTTTGCACCAATGCCAAGTTGCCGCCAATAGCACTTTCAGGAGAAACATGCAATACTGCTGTGCCATACGCAGTACCACTCATACGTCCATCGCTGATGCGTACCATATCTTTAATTCCTTTCTGCAATATTTTTTTAGGCAGCGCCATATTCCCCACTTCGGGCATACCGGGATAACCAACGGGGCCAACATATTTCAACACCATCACACAGTTTTCATCAATATCTAAATTGGGGTCGTCAATTCTTTTGTTGTAATCTTCTATACTTTCAAACACCACAGCACGGCCAGTATGTTTCATTAATGCAGGAGTGGCGGCACTTGGTTTTATCACCGCACCATTCAACGCTAAATTTCCTTTTACCACCACACAGCCTGCTTCGGTTTGTATTGGCGAATTATATTTTGCAATCACTTCTTCATTGTAGCAATCTGTATTACCCTTTATATTCTCTGCATGATTTTTTCCGGTAACGGTAATTACATTTTTATGCAGCTTGTCTTTTAACTCATTTAAAATAACAGGCAGGCCACCTGCGTAATAAAAATCTTCCATTAAATATTTTCCGCTCGGCATTAAGTTTAACAGCAAAGGAATTTTACTGCCG
>JAYVJU010000358.1:0-12630 GCA_043769035.1 Ferruginibacter sp. | reverse complement strand
GTTGTGCATGTTGAATGAGTGGGTTTAGTCACTTTCTTAGACAACTGCACAGCGTCTTTTGTGGCTCAATAACAAAAATTAATTCCGCCAACGGGTTATTATTATTAAACTTCTATCTTTCTCCAGAAGATTATTTTCTTAATGCCTTGTAGTTTAAAAATTTATAGTACGATTTTTACCTTTTGTATCACTAACTATAATACTTACCATATTTTCATTTACTTCAATAAATCTTGCCGATTGCGATAAAAAAGAATGCCCATAGTAAAACTCTTTTTTTTCTGTACCGCCATTTTTATATTTAATAATGGCATATTTATCATCGGCGTTTACAGCAACTGTTTTAAGCTTTCTGTTTAACTCAAAAACTTTTAGCACATCTTTATACTGGCTGGCTGCTACCAGATAATTACCTTTGGCAGACAATAGTTTTATCAGTGCTTTACCGTTGCCGGGAATATAAATACCGCTTTGTAAAATAGAAAGTGGTTCAAAGTTTCCTCTTCCATCCCCTTTTAATAATAATCCATTCAAGGCATCAAACCGGCCAATGCCCACACTGGTGCCATAATCGTTACCATTTATTAAAACATCTAAATTCCCATCTCCATCAAAGTCGTCTGCAATCATTCCGTTTAAAACAGAAACCTGCGCCTGCTTTGGCAATGGTATCATGGTAAACTTTCCATTACCTTCATTACGCAAATAACATGATTGCAGCATTGTAGCTTTTAACCGTTGTGCATCTTTCATAAGGCTTTCAGGAAAAATATCGCTCATTACAGCAACAGCAAATGGATTGTAAGTGGCATATCTTTTTCTTAAAGAAGGTATCCGCTCCAAAATATCATCTCTGCCTTCGGCAGGAAATTCTTTTAATACCCCGTTTTTATCCGGCAGCGATAAAGAAAGAACAGGTACATAACCACCTGTTTTATCAAAATCTTTTGCGGTTACAAAAACCGGATGCTCTTCACTTGCCTGGTAAAACGTATTTAAGCCAACGTTACCTACTATATAATCCGTTTTACCAGTATGCCTGAAATCTCCCGCCACTATTGAATTCCACCAACCTGTTTTTCCACTAATTCCAGAATTGTTAGTGAAATTTTTAAACTTCCCGTTTTCATTTTTTAAAAAAGTTATGGGCATCCATTCGCCGGTAAGTATAAGGTCCGTTTGATCGTCGTTATCAAAATCAGTAAATAAAGCATCGCAAACCATGCCTATATTTTTAAGATCGGGTGCTACCTGTTCGGTAACATCGGTAAACTTTGTTTTTCCATTTTCGCTGTCATTTCTAAAAATAAAACTGCTTACCGGTCTTGGATATTTCCATGGCTCTACCCTGCCCGATACAAAAAGGTCCGGTTTTCCATCTTTATTGTAATCCATTGCTCTTACACAAAGTTTACTGGTATAATTTACCGGTAATGCAGTTTCATCTTCTATAAAATTTCCTTTGCCATCATTTATATATAACCTGTCCTGGTAGTTAGTGCTTCCAGGCTGGTAATTGTATCCGCCACTGGCAACGTACAAGTCTGGTTTATTATCTCCGTTAGCATCAAACAATAATATGCCTTCATCATTTGAATTTTTAAGCAGGTCATCTGTTTTATCTGATAAGTTTTTTTGTATAAACCTGCCGTCAGCCTGCTGCAAAAATATTTTGGATTCCGAAAAAGAATTACCTGCTATAATCATATCGTCCAAACCGTTGCCATCAACATCCGCTGTGGCCAGTGCTGGTTTATATTCTGATAATTTATGCGGTAATGTAGCCTGAACATTAAAATCTATAATATCCCTGTCGGTAAAAACAAAATTAATTCCGGCTGCTTTGGTTATTTCTTTAAACAGCGGCTGGCTGTGTTTTTCGGGCTGCCAGGTATAAGTTTCTTTTGCATCAGTAATATTAACTGTTACTACCTGGTTTGTCTTTATTTTTGTAAGTGTTTGTTTTTTGCCTTCAGGCCACCTGATTACCACCGAATCGATAACAGTTGTTTTGCCCAATCCAAAATGTGCAATATCCTGGTGAGAAGAAAGATAACCACGGTAAGGCGTATTTTCAAAAGCCTGATGCATAGTGCTGTTATAATAAATATCTATCCATGTACCAATACCATTAATATTATTTTTACTGCCTTTACATTTTATTTGTAAAAAATTATTTTCGGTATCCTCTTTTTTACGCAAAGTATTTTTATATAAAAAGGCTTCGTCGCCAATATTATTTACCAGCATATCCATATCGCCATCATTATCAAAATCGGCATAAGCGGCACCGTTTGAAAAGCCTGGTGTGGTTAATCCCCAGTTTTCCGTTACATCATTAAAGCCCAGGCCATCTTTATTTTCAAATGCATAATTGGCCAGTTTTACCTCTGGTATTTTGTCGAGCATTTTAAGTGGCGATTCTCCTGCTACTGTATTTTGCCTGTACACAATAAAATCATGATCAGTTACATCTTTAGGAAAACCATTAGTGATGATTATATCCCTTAATCCATCATTATTAAAATCCTGTACCAGCGGTGTCCAGCTCCAGTCTGTTTGTGATACGCCACTCATAAACCCTATTTCCGCAAATGTGGGAGAACCTGCTGAATCATTTTCCAATAACCTTGGTCCCTGGTTTAATTGCAGGGTATTACGCACATACTGATACTGGTTGCCATACAAATCGAAATTTTGAAAAGTGTTATAATTGTTAGACCCCAGCATCATTTTTTTACGGTAGTTATCTTTTGGGTTCATATCCAGTTCCACCACATCCGATAGTCCATCGTTATTAATATCAATAATATCCTGCCCCATTGCATTAAAGGCGGTGTGCTTAAAATATTCTTTACTGCGGTTGGTAAAAGTTCCATCATGGTTATTTACATAAAGAATATTATCCGACAAAAAGTCGTTGCTTACATAAATATCTTTCCATCCATCCATGTTAATATCGGCTACGGTTGCCCCATGGCCAAAACCTTCAAACAAAATACCCGCCTGCAACGACACATCCTTAAAAACCGGATGCCCCAATAAAATATCGGGATTATTTTGGTATAATTTTCCTTTGCCTCCTTTATTTACGCTGGTTGTGTTTTTTAATTTTTTACCAAAAAACTGATTTTGGTTTACTGCACTTGTTGCTTCGTTCACTGTAAGGTACATATCAAGGTCACCGTCGTTATCATAATCAAAAAAATTAGCCATAGTAGATTGTTCATGTACATTCAATCCGTATGCTTCTGCCATGTCTTTAAACTGAGTAATGCCATCTTTACTTACTCCCTGGTTTACGTATAGAATATTGCGCCTTTTAAGTGTATCGTTGTAAATAGTATTGCAAACATAAATATCCATTAAACCATCATTATTGATGTCGAGTACAGCAACTCCTCTTGCCCATCGCCCCATGCCCGCAGTGCCAGACTTATCCGTTATATCTTCAAATTTAAAATCGCCTTTATTAAGGTACAGTTTTGATGGTACCATATTGCCGGTAAAATAAATATCCTGCAACCCGTCATTATTAAAATCGCCAATACCCACACCACCACCGTTGTACACATTTACCACACTCATAGGATTTATCGAATCAGTCTCGGTAATGGTATTATTAAAATGTATTCCTGAATGAGAAGATGTAATTTTTTGAAATAATGTTTGCTTTTTGTTACAAGCCAATAAAAAAAATACCGGTAAACAAATAAAGAGTAGTTGAAATAACTTAAGATTAGGTTTCATTGCTGCAATGATATTATAAATGTACTTAAGTAAGTTGGTTAATAAAAAAAGGCTTCCCTTTAACAGAAAGCCTTTTTTATCAGTTAATAATTTTAATACCCCGGATTTTGAGTCAAATTCGGGTTTAGTGCTATAGCAGATTGTGGTATTGGCAAAAGCAAGTTGTTTAAAGTAGGTGTTGTATTATATATTCCATGCTTTTTACCATCAAATGTTGGTCCCGGTGCAGGGTTCACAACCGCATCATAACTGCCGTCAACTGTTCCGTTAGCATTTTTTATAAAAGCAATGGCTTCTGCCGAACCTGTCCTGCATAAATTATAAAAAAGAGAATATTCGCCGGTAAGCTCATGCCGGTATTCGCTTAATACCATCTGCAGGGGATCGGTTATTGCTACGCCGGGTGTACCATTGTAATTAGCACTATCCCTCATAATGGCTGGTGCTAATCCGCCCCAAGCCCTGTCTCTTACTAATTTAATATCGGCCATAGCTCCGGGTATATCACCAGTACGCACTTTACATTCGGCCCTGCTCAACAAAACTTCTGCATAGCGTAAAAGCGTTTGATTTTGATCTCCAAAAATTGCCGATGGACCATAATTTCCGGTAAGGTTTGGATCTCTCCATTTTTTTGCACAAACATATCCGCTGCGGCCTCCATCACTTCCATACCATGGCCTGGTTAAGGTACCTACAGTATTTAAAATTGTGCCGTTATCGGCTTTATATTTTGGATCGTTGTTAGCAAAACCAGCTACTACTGGGATGTAACCTTTTATACCTCCCCATTTAGCTATAATGCCGGGGCTTGCCAGCGTATCGCCTGGGCCAACAATTGTAAGCAGTTTACGCTTATCGCCCTGTTGAAATGAATTCCATAATGCCGGATTACCATAATCATAACCTTGCTGGGTTATTTCCTCTGGCCAGCTAAAACTATCAATCCATCCTAATTCAGCCCCTGGTGGTTGCCAGCTTCCATCCCAGCTTTGAGAACCATTGGGCGGCAATTGAAACTGAACTTCAAAAATATTTTCATTATTGTTTTGAGCACTGTATTCATGTACATCGGCAAAATTTGGCAATAGGTTGTGCTTAGTGGTTAATTCAGGATTATTAAAAGCAGCTAAAGCGCCTGTGTAATCTTTTATCCACATACGGGCTGCGCCTTCAAATCCATAGGCTGCTCCTTTGGTTGCTCTTCCCAATTCGGAGGCTGGCAATGCTGTTTTTGATAACAGTAAATTTTCGGCCTGTTGCATATCAGCAATTACCTGCCTGAATACAGAATCACGGGAAGCCCTTGGTGTAAGCCCATCAGTTACCGCACTTAATTCTAAGGGTACACCGCCAAAAGAGGCGGCGAGGTAATAATAAGTCATCCCCCTTAAAAAATAGGCTTCGCCGGTTAAGCGGTTTGCTAATGCAGCATTAATTATTCCTTTATCTTTTGCCTGCACAATTACTTTGAATGCAGCATTTGCCCTCGCTATACCAATATAGGATTGATTCCAGAAAGTAGTAAGCCCGCCGAAAGTGGCCGGAATCTGATAATTATTCCAAAACACATCGCCACCCCAGTTAAAAAAGTCGTGTGTGCTGAAATTAGCCCTGTACCAAATACATTTTTTTAACAGATCGCTATTTTGATAGGTATCATAAATAGAGTTTACAAGTGCCACCACATCATCAGGCTTATTAAAAGTGGCATCGGCAGTACCCTGAAATGTATTGGTTTGATCCAAAAATTTCTTTTTACAAGCCATAGGGAAAACCGCTATAACCAAGGCTATTGTGATGATTATTATTTTATTTCTTTTCATATCGCTAATTTTTTTTGTTCTTGTTTAGAATGTAACGTTTAAACCAAATGTAACAAACCTTGATAATGGATAAACTCCATTATCAACCCCATTGAAAATAGGATTACCATTTTGGATGCCGATTTCCGGATCAAGACCACTGTATTTTGTAATGGTAAACAGATTTTGTGAAGAGAGGTATATCCTTGCCTTTGATAACATTAATCTGTTGGATAATATAGATGGTAGTGTATAACCAACAGTAAGGTTTTTCAATCTCAGGTAACTGCCATTTTCCACCCAATGGCTTGAGGGTACATTATTAAGTGTGTTATCGTCATTATGCAATGCTCTTGAATAAGTGTTTGAAGGTTTGGCAGCCGTCCAGCGGTTGTTAAAATATTCTACGCTTACATTTTGAACCCCTTCCGATCCCCGTTTTTGGAAACTCTGCAGGTTACTTTCTGTATAATTTAATATTTTGTTACCATAAGATCCGTAAAAGAATACATTAAAATCCCATGCTTTATAGCTGGCATCAAGATTAAGGCCGCCGAAAAATTTAGGCTGCGGACTGCCTAATGAAGTTCTGTCATTTGCATTAACTACGCCATCACCATTAATATCTGCAAAATAACGGTCACCGGGTCTTGTAGCAGCTCTGTAATAAATACCTCCGGGAGCTTTTGCATTCAATGCATCAATTTGTGCCTGTGTTTGAAAAATGCCCAGCGATTGATACCCATAAAATTCACCTGCCGGCCCACCTGGTAAATACTGGCTGAATTCGCCCCAGCCCTGACCGTTTAAACCAAAACCAAAATTAGCACTTGTTAAGTTTTTTACTCCCGAACTTATACTTGTAAGCTGGTTTTTAATAGCTGACCAGGTTAACCCTATACCATAATGAAAATTTCTTCCTTTACTGCCCTTGTAATTTACAGCAAGCTCTACTCCTTTATTTCGCATTTCGCCCACGTTACGTGTAATAAGCAGGTATCCTGTTTGAGGAGATGCAGGAATCGTAAGCAAAAAATCTTTCGATTTTCTGTCGAACCAGTCTGCGGTAACAGTAAGTGCCCCTTTTAAAAAGGCCGCATCTGCACCAATATTAGTCATATAGTCTGTTTCCCATTGCAGATTTGGATTAGCGGGCTGCGTTTGAGCAATACCATTTTGGTAAATGTTGTTAAATGGATAGCCAAGATTGCTTTGTCCACCTCCATTTTGGCTTGCAGGAAAATTGCCTGCATATAAAGCCTGATATTGGAAAAACCCTATTGGTCTTTCATTTCCCACCACTCCATAACCTCCTCTGATTTTCAGGTCATCCAACCAGTTAACACCCTGTAAAAATGATTCATTTTTTATTTTCCATGCTACAGATGCAGAAGGGAATACACCATACCTGTTTTCAGTGTCAAATTTTGAAGAACCGTCTCTTCTTATTGTAGCGGTAAGAATATACTTATCATTAAACTGATAATTTAATCTGGCAAATTGCGAGGCAAGGCTGGAGACAGTTTTGCCATTACCAAACCTGTTAAGTTGCAGAGATCCTGCTACAACCTGGCCTAAATCACGTATAAGACCATTTGGTGGTTCGCCACTACCACCCATTGCTGTAAAGGTATTTTTTTGAGCTGAAACACCTGCTACAACACCAACAGTATGTTTTCTGAAAATTTTATCGTAAGCAATTGTATTTTCCCATAACCACTCAAAACTATTGTTTATATTCTGGCTATACACTCCTTTGGCTCTTATGGCACCCGGGTATTGTGTAAATGCCCTGGTATCTTCCGGCTGATAATAAGAACCGGAATAATTGTTAACATTAACACCGGCATTCGTTTTTATTGTTAACCCGTCATATAACTTTATTTCTAAAGAAGTATTGGCTAATATATAATTAGTGATGTTCTTTGCCTGGCGGGTTTCTACATCATAAACGGGATTACCGAATTTAAATACATTAGGATTTATAGGATTATAAAATCCATAGTTACCATTACCATCTTTGATCTTATTTGTTACTTTGTTACCGCTGTCAAGTGTAGGTGGATTTACCAATAACTGGAAAAGCCCTCCTGTTCCAAGCGGTGTATTAGCATCCTGGTTTCCGTATTTAACGCTGGTTGAAGACTTAAGCCATTTAGTAGCCTGGTAATCCATATTAAGCCCTACTGTAAATCTTTTAAAATAAGAACCCAGCACAATACCTTTTTGCTCGTAGTATCCGAAAGAAGCTGCTGATTGCACCTTATCGCTGCCGCCACGTATGCCAATACTGTAATTTTGTGTAAGTCCATTACGATACAGCGCATCCTGCCAATCTACAGTAGTTAACGCATTGGGATTAGCCCAGGGCGAGAATTGCGTATAAGTTGGGGCTGTTGGTTGTGTTGTTTGAATTTGATTAGATAAGGTGGCAAATTGTTGTGCATTTAAAAGATCGTACTTTTTGGGTTTACTTTGCATAGCATTATAAACGTCCAAAGAAACCTGCACTTTATTTTTAAATCCTTTTTTAGTAGTTATTATTACCACGCCATTAGCAGCACGTATGCCGTAAATAGAAGTTGCAGATGCATCTTTAAGCACATCTATTGATGCAATATCATTAGGATTAATATTATTAATACCTCCCGTTGTAGGGTATCCGTCAATTACATACAACGGATCATTACCTCCACCGGCAAGACTGCCAATACCACGTATTAAAATAGAAATATTGCCACCAGGTGCACCATCGTTATTAATGATCTGTACTCCAGAGGCACGGCCCTGTAAGGCCTGCGTAGCTGAAATAACGGGTACTTTTTCAATAGTTGCAGCACTTATGCTGCTGATAGCTCCGGTAAGGTCTTTACGTTTTTGTGTTCCGTAACCTACCACTACTATCTCACTAAGAGAGGCAGAAAATTCTTTTAATTCAACAGCAATAAAAGATCTTCCGTTTACAGCCATTTCAATTTCTTCAAAACCAATAGCCGTAATTACCAAAACACTTTTATCGTTAGGTACACTTATTTTAAATGTACCATCTGCCGCAGTTTGGGTGCCTTCGGTCGAATTTTTAACTGTAATTGAAACTGCACCAATAGGTTGCTTGTCTGTACTTTTTATAATTTTTCCTGTTACTGTTTTTTGAGCCTGTGCAAAAAAGGAGCATAGGATAAAAAAGAGCAGGAAAATAAGGGATTGATTTACCCTGAAAATTCGGGTGATGAATTTAATCATAATAGCAATGTTTAATTTTGGAGTGATAACAATAGATAAATCTATAAATAATAAATAATTTAAAGAAGCAATGTGCCTAAATACATAAAATAGTATAAAAAGTAGATAATATATTATCAATTACAACCATTGAAAACCAGATTAATATAAGACTACCTAATAGCTTTTTATAAAAAACCTATAATATAGTATTAAATAAATGGTATTCTAAAAATGCCGCATTTACCCCCTGGTTTTACAAAACACTACCTGGTCATATTATTAAAAGTGCACCACAGATAAGATACTATTTTAGCTTTGTGGTATAGTTTTTTAGCTATAATACAAATTAGGGCAACAATATTTTAGATTACGAATAATGTTGTTGTTCTGATCACCTGATTTTGATTTAAACTCTGGATAGATCTCTTTTCTGTTTTTTAAACGAATACCTGTTTTATGCAACCTAAATTATTAAGGGAGATAACTCCCTTAACACAAAGCGATTGCTTTACTCTTTTTTACAGAGTAAAATCTGAATTCAATTTTCCATTACACTACCACGAAGAGTTTGAGCTTAATTTTATTGATAATGCAAAAGGTATTAAACGGATGGTAGGAGATCATATTGAAGAGATAGAGGAGCTGGAGTTAGTATTAATAGGCCCTAACCTGCAGCATGGTTGGTTTACACATAAATGTAAAAGCAAAGAGTTTACAGAAATTACCATTCAGTTTCACCGGGATTTATTTGATGAAAAATTTTTGCAGCGTAACCAAATGAATTTAATAAGAACCATGTTTGAAAAATCTTTAAGGGGTATTTTATTTTCTAAGGAAACTATTACCATGCTCAAACCAAGGTTACTTAATCTTACCAAAAAACATGGCTTTGATTCAGTGTTAGAGCTTATCTCAATCCTGCATGATTTGTCAACATCACGAAACATGAAAACCCTTTCGGATATTTCATTTAAAAATGCCGAAACAATTACTTATAACAGCCGGAGGGTAGAAAAAATAATGCAATACTTAAATGTAAATTTCGATAAAAACGTAACATTATCTGAGGCTGCAGGGGTTGTATCGATGACTCAAGTGGCTTTCTGCCGTTTTTTTAAAATAAGAACAGGTAAAACTTTTGTTGATACATTAAGCGAAATACGTTTGGGTAACGCATCAAGAATGCTCATAGACAGCACCGAAGGTATTAATGAAATTGCCTTTAAATGTGGTTTCAATAATATTTCTAACTTTAACCGGATTTTTAAAAAGAAAAAATTTTGTACCCCAAAAGAATTCCGTCAAGAGTACAATGCTGAAGGTATACGTTCTTTTATTTAAATAATGTGTTGCAAATTTTGGGATAGTAAAAATAACCCCTACGTTTTTTTTTTACCGCTTTACTAAACCTAAGAATGGTTTACATGTAACACTTTCATCATTGCAGCAGCCTTCATCAAACATTCTTCATATTCTTTTTCTGCATCACTGTAAAAAGTAATGGCACTACCGGTTTCAAAAGAAAGATACTTTGCCGTAGCATTGTAAAGTATACTGCGTATTACCACATTAAAATCAAAATCTCCGCCGGGCCTTATATAACCTATTGCACCGGAAAATAAGCCCCGTTTAGTTTGTTCATACCGTTCAATTAATTCCATTACCCGCTTTTTGGGGGCACCAGTCATTGACCCCATTGGAAAAGTAGCTTTTATAATATCAATGTAATCCAATTCGTCTTTTATTGCTCCGCTAACGGTACTTATCATCTGGTGTACCTGCGGAAAACTATATATGCCAAAAAGTTCTTCAACCTTAACTGTTCCTTCTTTACATACACGGCTTAAGTCATTACGCACCAGGTCAACCACCATTACATTTTCGCTTTTTTCTTTTTCATTTTCAGATAAAAAATTCCGGTTCAATAAATCCTGATCGGCATTTACCAAGTCACGCCTGCTTGTTCCTTTAATTGGCTGAGAAAAAATTCTATTGCCTTCTTTTTTTAAATATCTTTCGGGGCTGGCGCAAATACAATACCTGTCATTCAATTTATACAACGCAGCAAAGGGATTGGGAGAAAGTGTTGTGAGTTTATGATAAACAGCCATGGGTTCAATTACGGTATCTATTGCATAAAATTCCTGGCAAAAATTTATTTCATAACAGTCGCCCAATAAAATATGCTGCCGTAGTTTTTCTATCGTATTGATGTAATCGTTTTTTGAAATGCGGTTTTCAATTACTACTTTTTGTTTTGTTTCGGTAATAACTGTTGAAGCTGCTTTTATTTCGGCGAAAATTTTATCAGCATTACCATCGCAATAAACAGTTACCTGCTTTTCTTTTAGTTCAATTACAATTTCAGGTACAAAAAAATGTAAATCAGCAAATCCAATTCCATCAAAATTTTCGGACTGTAATTTTTCGGTTTCATTTTTTAAATCATATCCCAGGTGGCCAAATAACCATCCTTTTTCCTCTTTATAAAATTGCCGGAATTTTTCAAATGCATTACCGTACGGAAGTTCAATATTTTTTTTACATCCGGCAGCCAGTAAACATTCAAAGGCAGGTGTGGTAAAATTATACTGCTGGTTATCAAGCAAACAAAAAATGTTGAACCGGTTGGCCCAGTTCAACATTTGTATCCTGAATTCGGTAAAATTATTTAACGAGAAAGTTTTAGAATTTTTATTCACTACATAGTTTCTTATTCTCCGCCAACCGGCGGATATAGGGGCATCAACACTAAAAGTCGTCGTCATCATCAAATCCGCCGCCACCCAGGTCATCATCTAAACCTAAGTCTTTAAAATCATCCTCGGGTTTAAAATCGTCATCATCGCCTTTAGCTTTTTTGCCTGTTGCCTTTTTCCCTTTTGATTTAGGCACATCAAACTCGTCAAAATCGGGATCCCACTCGTCTTCCTCTTCAGGTTTTTCCCAATCATCAGCTACTTCAACATCATCGTCGTCGTCATCATCTTCACTCGATTTCTTTTTTGATGCTCCTTTACCCTTTGCAGATTTTTTTGGAGTTTCCTCATCATCATCGTCGTCATCATCTTTAGGTTTGGAAGATGCCTTTTTAACAGAACTGATGTCTGATACTGCAGATTTTTTTGCAGGAGTCTTTTTTTCTTTGTCGGATTTTATTGCCATAAATTAAACAGGTTATTACTGTAAAATTTGTACGAGTTTTTTATATTGCCAAAAATATTGGCAACTTTTTTTAATATTTTTTTTATGCTATTATAATTTGCTCTTTGCCGGGGCCATTGCTGATGTATTTAACCGGTACTTTCAAAAACTTATTCAGGTACTCAATATAGTTTTTCATTTGCTGAGGCAGCTCACTAAAATCATGCATTGCTGTAATATCTTTTTTCCAGCCTTCAAAACTTTTATATACCGGCTCAATATTTACTTTATTCATTTGAAAAGGTATATAATTTTTCTCCTCTCCGTTTACCAGGTAACTGTTACACACTTTCAACTCATCAAGATTATCTAAAATATCAGCCTTGGTCATTATTATCTGTGTAACCCCGTTAATCATACAGGCAAACTGCAGTGCCACCAGGTCAATCCAGCCACAACGCCTTGGTCTTCCTGTAGTAGCACCAAATTCACTTCCTGTCTTGCGTATCAATTCCCCGGTTTCGTCATTTAATTCCGTTGGAAATGGCCCGCTGCCCACTCTTGTGCAATATGC
Source organism: Ferruginibacter sp. (assembly GCA_043769035.1). Lineage (GTDB taxonomy): Bacteria > Bacteroidota > Bacteroidia > Chitinophagales > Chitinophagaceae > Ferruginibacter. The sequence continues at coordinate 132 of JAYVJU010000358.1, read as the reverse complement.
TTTAGAAACTCCAAATACTTCTTTTATCTTTTGTGGCGCTACACCTAAACCAGTACAGACACCAGCCGATATGGTACTGCTGCTTGTTACAAAAGGAAATGTGCCAAAGTCAACATCCAGCATACTTCCCTG
>JAYVJU010000357.1:0-4212 GCA_043769035.1 Ferruginibacter sp. | reverse complement strand
TGACACACTTACCTACAACACAGCCCAACGAAACGATATTGAAGAACCTTTTGTAATAGAATGGCGGTTGCAGGATGTGGTGGCAAAAAACATTTCGCCGCTTAGTATTTTAAGCATTGGACAAAGTGATATTTATGCCCCATTAATAAGCGGCCATTTTAACCAGGATATTTTTAAAAATTCTTATTCAGAATTTCAAAACCCGGAAAAATTACTGGCAGGTAATTTAGATGTATCGTTTTTTATCTTGTTTTTATTTCCCTTGCTGTTGCTGGCACTTACGTACAATGTACAATCTGCCGATAAAGAAACGGGTATAACACCGTTGCTCACTGCACAAGCTGCATCTGTAAACAGCATCATGTATCAGCGATTGTTGTTTCGCTGGCTATTGGCATTATCGCCGGTTATAATCATTGCTGTTGTTTCTTTCATTCAATTAAATGCATTACCCAATTTTTCAATGGCATCATTTTTACAGTGGTGGGGCGTAGCGTTGTTATATGCTTTGTTTTGGTTGGTAATTGCTGCATTGGTACAGCGGTTTAATTTTTCTTCACTTATCAATGCCATTGTGCTGGCAGGTGCATGGGTGTTGTTGTTAATCGCTATACCCGGCTTGCTCAATACCTGGTTTAATTATAAATATCCATCTACCAATAAAACAGAATCAGCCGAATACCGGGATTATGATTTCAAGGCCTGGGATAAACCTATGGCAGAACATAATAAATTTATCTATGCTCTATATCCGCAATTAATAAAAGACTCAGCCCGTATTGACAGCAGTAACATCCGAAGCTTTAGTTATTCGCTGCAAGTATATAACCGGGAAAAGGAATTGTATTCAGCCATCGCCAACAAAAAAGCAGAGCAGTCAGCATCTGAAGAAAAAAGTTTTTGGCTAAACCCTGTTGGTGGGGTAATGCGTTCGTTTGCTACTATTAGCAATACTACGTTGCAACAACAGCAACAGTTTGAACAGTCGGTAATGGCTTACCGTTTGCAAAAGCTAAAGCATATTAATGAAAACCAGGTAATGGAGCCGCACTTTACAAAAAAGGATTTTGAAGGGATGCCGAAATTTTCTGTTGCAAAAAATAATCATACAGCACTGAAATATTTATTTCCTATGCTGCTCTTTACAGGGCTGGCTATAACTGGAATATTTTTAATTAAACAATCAGCAAAAAACTAAAATGAAACAAAAACTACTCTTACTTATTACTCTATTAAGTGTAACCGGTGCTTATGCACAAAATACCCTTAAAGGAAAAATTACAGATGAAAATAAGCAACCCATTTCATCTGCTACAATCAGTGTAAAGCAAAAATCTAAAGTACAAACAGTAATTGCAGATGGTAATGGGTTGTTTGAAATGGCTAACCTTAGCAACGGCTCTACAGAAATTACAGTAACCGCCGTTGGGTATGATAAAAGTTTTGAACGTATTGTACTAACTGGAAACAAAGATGTAACTATTGAATTAATTACAAACAGCACACAACTGCAAACGGTAGAAGTTATAGGACGCAGTGCAAAAAAGTACAACAGCGATTATTCTTTTAGTGCCACCCGTACTGCTATTTTAAATAAAGACCTGCCGCAATCTATTGGTACAGTTACCAAAGAATTAATTACCGACAGGCAGGCTTTTCAATTGGCAGATGCAGTTAAAATTGTACCGGGTGTAGTGCCATCCAGTTTTTATAATCAATATGCCATTCGTGGTATTAGCCAGAACGAAGAGGGACAAATTATTAATGGTATGCGTACCAGGCAATATTATTTTTTACAACCACTTACTTCTAATATTGAAAGAGTGGAAGTAGTAAAAGGTGCAGCCAGTGCCACTTTTGCCAGTGTGGATCCAGGCGGCAGTATTAACCTTGTTACTAAAAAACCATTGGCAGTTGATAGAAAAGAAATCAGTTTTTCAGCAGGTAGTTTTAGTACCATAAGAGGTACAATGGATTTTACCGGGCCGTTGAATAAAGATAAAACATTGCTCTATCGTTTAAATGCTGCTTACCAGGAAGCAAAAAGTTACCGGGATTTGGTACGCAATAATTCATTGTTGATTTCTCCATCTATTTCATATATACCTAATAATAAAACATCTATTAATGTAGAAATGATAATGAGTAACATGACGGGTAATTTAGACAGAGGCCAGCCAATTTTTGGTGCTGTGGCTGGCGTTACCGATTTAAACAGCACTCCCATCAGCTTAAATCTGGGAGCTGGTAATGATTTTTTTAAGTCGAAAGAATTTATCATCACCAGTAGCCTTTCTCACAAGTTTAGCAAGGCAATAAGTTTTAATGCTGCATATATGAAGCAAACATGGCAGGAAGATTTACAGGAGCATCGAACCACCAATGCTTTTGCAGTTGATACCACTAATACTCCGGTAACATCATTGGCAGGTATGCAGTTTGTACAACGTAAGCAAAACTGGAATATTGATAACCTGAATGCCTATTTCAATTTCGATTTTACAACTGGCAAAGTAAAACATCAGTTGCTGGTAGGTTATGATTTAAGCAGTTGGGAAAAATTTAAAGGTGGCGGGCAAAATGCGGCCAGGGGATTTTTACTAAACAACGGCACTGTAGCCAGCTCTTTTGTAAGGGCTAATGCAGCTAACTATCAACTGATAAATGTTGGCGGCAAAATTTTACCAAGGCCCAATGTAAATTATTTTGATTTAGCCAATCCATCTTATACCGTTCGCAATGTAAACGATTATACCATGAACAGCAGAGTGGCTATTCCATCGGCCTTAACCACCACCCATGCTATTTACATTCAGGAACAATTACGCTGGAATAAATTTATTTTATTAGTAGGGCTAAGGTATGACTGGTTTAAAGACATTACCAACTACGAAGCTCCAAACGAATTAAGTTTTACCAATAAAAAATTACTACCACGTATTGGGTTAACGTATGCCGTTACTAAAAATATAAATGTGTATGCAACTTATTTAGAAGGTTACCAGCCGCAAAGCAATACCGTAACCTTAATGCCCAATACCGGCAGCTTTTTCTGGACAACACAATCAGCCGCAAGGTTTAAACCATTAATAAGCGATTTAAAAGAGCTTGGTGCAAAAGCAACTGTACTCAATGGTAAAATTTCTATCAACGCTGCAGTGTATGAAATCAATCAACAGAATTTATTGTTGAATGCGAACTTGCCAACCTTTCCTGATTCATTGGTAACAAGAGGTGCAGAACGCAGCCGTGGTTTTGAAATTGATGCAGCAGGTTATATTTTACCTAACTGGCAAATCAACGCATCATACAGTTATATTGATGCAAAAATTGTGGAAGATAATGACCCTGCTTTAAAAGGTGCCAGAAAGCAAAACACGCCTTACAACAGTGCCAACTTATGGACCCGTTACAATTTTGCCACCGGCAGTAAATTAAAAGATATTGGTATTGGCCTGGGCTTGCAACACAATGGCGACCGTATTCCCTGGTTTAACCGTTCCTTTAAAACACCGGCTTATACATTGGTGGATATGGCTTTTTATTATACACCCGGTAAAAGCAATATGCAATTAGCATTAAACGTAAACAACGTTTTTAATAAAACATATTGGATAGGGGCACAAAATTATTTACGTCTCTTTCCAGGTGCACCACGAAATGTGATGTTGACGGCAACGTATAGATTTTAATAAACAGTAAGATGGTTTTTTCATAAGTAGTAGTTTGGTTAAAAAAGGCGGGCAATACAATTGTATTGTCTGCCACTTTTTAAAAAATAATAAACTGCTTTTAGATGCTTATTTTATTATGAAAGTAATTACAAACACAATTGTAAAACAGTTTATCAAAAACATTTTTCAGCAAAAGATATTTTATTTTTTGCTGGGTTTGTTTTTTGTACTGTTGTTATATGCCGCCATTACGGGAAACAGCTACCTCACAAAGCAAAATGCCATGCAGCAACAGTATCAGGAATTGATACGCAAAAGCTGGGAAGCTAATCCTGATAAGCATCCGCACCGCATGGCGCATTTTGGGAGTTTTGCATTACGCATTAAGCATCCACTGAGTGTGTTTGATTATGGTATAGATAATTATGCAGGCAATGCAGTGTATTTAGAAGCACACAAACAAAACACCGTTAACTACAGCGAAGCCAGTTTTAGTACCGGTATGCTGCGTATGGGTGAGTTAAGCATTGCGATGCTG
>JAYVJU010000356.1:0-28763 GCA_043769035.1 Ferruginibacter sp. | reverse complement strand
ACCACTTTTGGCGGTGGTGCCAATATTGCTGACCTTAATCAAAAACCATTTCATTTATTACAGCGTACCCCTAACACCTCTAATGCACTTTCGGCAAATTACATAAGGGCTTTGCTGGAAGATGATAAAGGCAACCTGTGGATTGGTACAAGAAATAACGGTTTGAATTATTATGACTTTATTACTGCTAAGTACACACAGTATCACCCCGGCAATTCGGGTTTGCAAAGTGAAAACATAAGGTCTTTGATAAAAGATGCTGCCAACAGGCTGTGGATTGGGACAGATGCAGGTATCAGCATCCGCTACCCCGACGGGCATTTTGATAATTTAAAACCTGGCGGCGGAAGCGGCGATTTATTTCAACAGGGAAACTATTTTGCATTGGCCGAAGATAAATTTAAACAGGTGTGGGCTGGCACCTGGAACGATGGTTTAAGCAGAATTGTTTACAGGGGAAATGGCAGTTATCATGTAGAAAGGATAACAACCGGCACAACTAAAAATTCAATTTCTTCTAACAGGGTAACATTTATTTATGCTGATAAAAACCGGCCAGAAGTATTGGTGGGCACTGACCATGGATTGAACCATATTTTTTTAAACAATGATGGAACAATAGCCCGGATAAATGATTATAAAAATGAAAAAAATAATACAGCACTGAGTTCTTCATTTGTATGGCCGGTACTGCCACAAGGCGATTCTTTGATTTGGGTGGGTACACTGGGCGGCGGTTTAAATAAAATACGTTTGTATAATAATGGCAGTTACCAAATCTTTCACATAAAAGATAATGCCACACAAGAATTAACGGATATAGAAAGTATGCTGATGGATGATAAAGGCAATTTATGGCTGGCGGGTAAAATGCTGGCGATGTACAGCCCGGCAGAAAACAGGTTTGTATATTACGATGTAAACGACGGGCTGCAGGGCAATAGTTTTAAAATTGGTGCTGCATATGCAAGCAGTTCTGGCAGGTTATATTTTGGAGGCATTAATGGTGTTAACTATTTTCAGCCTTCAGCTATTTTATCCAATCAGTCAAAACCATCCGTTGCATTTACCAGCTTACTGGTAAATGGCGAAAATGCAGAAGACGACGAAAAAGAAAAATTATTTGCAGAAGGGATAAGTTATATGAAGGCACTGAAATTATCTTCCTCACAAAATAATTTTTCGGTACAGTTTTCTTCTATGCACTATGCAAACCCCGAACGCTGCAAATACCGCTATAAACTGGAAGGCTATGATAGAAACTGGATTTATACCGATGCCTCCAACCGCTATGCCACTTATTCTAATTTGGGATATGGAAATTATACATTAAAAGTGCAAACCGCCAACAGTGATGGGGTGTGGGCAGGCAACGAAGAAAAACTTTCCATTACACTGCTTGCCCCTTGGTGGAAAACAACCACAGCTAAACTGATTTATTTATTTTTGCTCCTCGGCATTTTTTACACTGTATGGAAATATCAGCACTCCTGGTTTGCACTCAAAAGAAAAATTCAGTACAAAGAACTGGAAGAAAAAAAGCAGGAAGAACTGCACCAGATGAAGCTGCAGTTTTTCACCAACATATCACATGAATTCCGTACGCCGCTTACATTAATACTTGGGCCTACGGAAAAAATGCTGCACAATGAAACTAAAAAAGAAGAACAGCATAACTACCTTCGGTTAATTTACAGCAATGCCCGCAGACTGTTAGGGCTTACCAATGAATTGATGGATTTTAGAAAAGCCGAAACAGACACAATGAAGCTACAGGTTTGCGAAGGCAGTTTAGATAAATTTGTAAGCAGTATTGGTGCAGAGTTCAGGGAACTGGCGGCCGAAAAAGATATGGTGTATCATATTAAACCATCTGCAAAAGAACACCTGGTTTATTTTGACCCGAACATTATGGAAAAAATTTTGGTAAACCTTATTTCCAATTCATTCAAATACACTGATAATAATGGAATGGTGGAAGTGGAAATTTTAAATTCTATTAAAAATTTTACACCAAAATTTTCCAATCATGTTGTAATACCTTCTGCTATTAAAGATGAAAAAATGGTTTGGATGAGGGTGGTGGATACGGGTATCGGCATTACCGAAAACTCTATTCAAAATATTTTTGACAGGTACTTCAGGGTAAATACAGCAGGGCGGGAAAAACATTTGGGTACAGGTGTTGGTTTGGCATTGGTAAAAAGCCTGGTGGAGTTGCACAAAGGGGCATTGCATGTTTACAGTAAACGAAGTGAAGGCACAGAATTTTTAGTAGGCATACCGGCAGCAAAAGAAAACTACAAGGAAATTGAGATACTTGCCGACAGCGATTTTAGCATTGATTTTGAAAATTTGCACTATACTATTGACTGGATAAACCAGGATGATTCTGCAAAGCCCGACACTGCCACAAAAAATATTAAAACTGGTAATTCCGCAATAAAGAAAAGATTATTGGTAGTGGAGGATAATACCGAAATGCGAAAATTTTTGGTGAACAGCCTTAGCGATTCTTATGATGTGATAGAAGCAGGCGATGGGGTACAAGGGTTGAAGATGGCCAATGAATATTTTCCTGACTTAATAATTAGTGATTTAATGATGCCGGACATGGATGGTAATGAACTATGTAAAGCCATCAGGCAAGATGTAAATACAAGCCACATTAGCTTTATTCTTATAACAGCTAAATCCTCTATGGATACGCACCTCGAAGGATTGGAATGCGGAGCTGATATTTATTTTCCAAAGCCATTTAGCTTGCGTTTGTTGCAGGTTACTATTAAAAACCTGTTTGAAAAGTTAGACAAAATAAAAGCAAAATATAATCTGGATGTTTTTGCTGATGCAAGGGAATTGGTAAATAATGACAGAGATAAAGAATTTTTAGATGAACTGATTAGTATAATTGAACAAAATATGGAGGACGAGGAACTGGATGTTGAAATGATATGTAAAAAAATTGGTATGAGCCGAACAAAATTGTATGGCAAGGTAAAGGCAGTTACAGGACTGGCTATAGGCGAATTTACTCGGGTATTGCGGTTGAAAAGGGCTGCCAAGATACTGGTTTCGGAGGATGTTCCTATCCTTGAAGTAATGTACCGGGTAGGTATACAAAGCCAGAGCTATTTTACCAAGGCTTTTAAAAAAGAATTCGGAAAAACACCATCTCAATTTGTAACAGAGTTTTCTAAAAAGGGTAAACCAGCTTCTTTTGGTGAAGAAAACCCTTTAGATGAACAAATGGGCTAAAATTTTGAAATATAGGATAATATAGTCTATGCAAATCGTTGTTATTTGCTTGTAAATAGCGAAGTGTTATGCAAGCAGAAAAACGAAAACAAACCAACTACAATGAACGTAAGCAATTACGAGGCATGAAGTTGGTTTTTATTTTTTGTGCAATTATTGCCATTTTCCTTGTCTATATGCTTATTGCCGATTTTTTTCATCTTTAAATTAATAATCTTACATGAAGTTTTTTATTGACACAGCCAATCTTAACCAGATTAAAGAGGCAAATGAATTAGGTATTTTAGACGGGGTAACAACTAACCCATCCTTAATGGCAAAAGAAGGAATTAAGGGGAATGACGCTGTTTTGAACCACTACAAAGCTATTTGTGAAATTGTGGAAGGCGATATTAGTGCCGAAGTTATAGCCACAGATTATGAGGGCATTATCGCCGAAGGTAAAGTGCTGGCTGCACTGCATCACAATATTGTGGTAAAAGTGCCGATGATTAAAGACGGTATTAAAGCCATAAAATGGTTTACCGATAATGGGATTAAAACGAATTGCACTCTTGTTTTTTCAGCAGGACAGGCTATACTGGCTGCTAAAGCAGGCGCAACGTATCTCTCGCCATTTATTGGCAGGATTGATGACAGCGGCTGGGATGGAATGTTATTGATTCGCCAGATTGCAAACATTTTTGCTGTGCAGGGTTACAAAACAGAAATACTTGCCGCTTCTATACGAAATGCCAATCATATTATACAATGTGCAGAAGCTGGTGCCCATGTTATTACCTCACCGCTTGAACCTATTTTGGGTTTACTAAAACATCCATTAACAGATATTGGGCTGGCTAAATTTTTAGAAGACGCAAAAAAAATGTAATAAAAATAAAAGAGAACAATGACTCAGGTTACAGATATAACACAATTAACAAAAATTGCATCACAGGTTCGCAGAGATATAGTGCGACAGGTACATGGTTGCCAAAGCGGCCACCCCGGCGGCTCATTAGGTTGTACTGATTTATTAGTGGCTTTGTTTTTTAATGCAATGAAACATAACAATCATTTTAATATGAAAGGCGAAGGAGAAGATTTCTTTTTTCTTTCCAACGGGCACATTTCACCAGTTATATATAGTGTGCTTGCAAGAGCAGGTTATTATGATGTAAGTGAACTGGCAACTTTCAGAAAACTTAATTCAAGGTTACAGGGTCATCCCACTACACATGAACATTTGCCGGGCATTCGTATGTCAGCAGGTTCATTGGGGCAGGGTTTGTCGGTTGCTATTGGTGCAGCACTTTCAAAAAAATTAAAAAGCGATGCCTGTTTAGTTTATGCTCTTATGGGAGATGGGGAACAGAATGAAGGACAAGTTTGGGAAGCGGTACAGTTTGCACCGCATCATAAAGTAGATAATTTAATTGCTATAGTTGATGTGAATGGTCAGCAAATTGATGGACCTACTGAACAAGTTATGAGCAACAGAAACTTGGCCAATAAGTACAGTGCATTCGGCTGGCAAATTGTGTATATGGATGGAAACAATATGACGGATGTTGTTACTTCTCTGAATAAAGCAAAAGAATTATGTGGCAAAGGTGTACCGGTTGCCATTATGATGAAAACAGAAATGGGCGCAGGGGTTGATTTTATGATGGGCAGCCATAAATGGCATGGTGTGGCACCAAACGATGAGCAGTTGCAAACTGCCCTTGCACAATTGGAGGAAACCTTAGGTGATTATTAAAAAAGGAAACGGAAAATGAAAAAATATACATACACAGAAAAAAAAGATACCCGTTCAGGTTTTGGCGCAGGTATGACGGAGCTGGGAAGAACCAATGCGGATGTGGTAACGTTATGTGCCGACCTTGTTGGTTCTTTAAAAATTGAAACATTTATCAAAGAAAATCCGCAACGCTTTTTTCAATGCGGCATTGCCGAAGCAAATATGATTGGCATTGCAGCAGGTTTATCTATTGCAGGACATATTCCTTACGCCACCACCTTTGCCAATTTTGGTTCTGGTCGTGTGTACGACCAAATACGTCAGTCGGTTGCTTACAGTAATAAAAATGTAAAGATTGCTGTATCACATGCCGGGTTAACATTAGGAGAAGATGGTGCCACCCATCAAATACTGGAAGATATAGGGTTAATGAAAATGTTACCGGGAATGACGGTAATCAATCCTTGCGATTATAATCAAACAAAAGCTGCCACAATTGCCATAGCTGAATATGAAGGTCCGGTTTATCTTCGGTTTGGCCGCCCTGTTGTTCCGGTGTTTACTGATGCCAATCAAAAATTTGAAATAGGTAAAGCATGGCTGATGAATGAAGGAACAGACGTTACCATTATTGCTACAGGGCATTTGGTGTGGGAAGCTGTACAGGCCTGTGAGCAATTGGATGCAATAGGTGTTTCTGCGGAGCTGATTAATATCCATACTATCAAACCCCTGGATGAAGAAGCCGTTTTAAAATCTGTTGCAAAAACAAAATGTGTAGTTACTTGCGAAGAGCATAATAGACTGGGAGGTTTAGGCGATAGCATTGCACAGGTGTTAATTAAAAATTTTCCAGTTCATCAAGAGTATATTGCGGTGAATGATAGTTTTGGAGAGAGTGGTACACCAGCCCAACTTATGCAGAAATACGGTTTGGATGCAGCACATATTGTTAGTGCGGTAAAAAAAGTAATTAATCGAAAAATTAAATTTCCGGTATGGCAAAACGAATTGCAATTATCCTGAGTGTATTAGCTGTTGTTATCTATGCCTGTTCAGGAAGCAAAAAAACAGTAGCAACAAATACTTCTGATAATAACAGCACATCTTTATCAGGTAAAGCTCCCAATGGTAAACCATACAATGTATTATTTATTCCTGTTGATGATTTAAACCATTGGATTGGTGCAATGGGCCGCAATACACAGGTAAAAACGCCTAATCTTGATAAGCTGGCAAAAAGCGGTGTTATGTTTTCGGCAGCACAATGTGCAGCACCTGCCTGCTGTCCTTCAAGAGCAGCATTGATGACGGGGTTTCGTCCATCAACTACAGGTGTTTATGGTAACAGTAACGATTGGCGAACAGTTATTGAACCGCAATACACCCTTCCTACATTTTTTAAACAAAAAGGATATGAAATGTTGGGCGGCGGTAAAATTTATCATGGTGGTTTTGACAGAGATACAGAATTCGATTTTTATTTCCGTGGGGGAAAAGATGGTGGTGGTGGTACATCAGAAAAAGGTTCATTTGGCGGTATTCGCTGGGGAATAATGAAAGGCAACGATGATGATTTAAAAGATTACCATGTGGCTGAGTGGGCTGTTGCCGAGTTGAATAAAAAACATGAAAAACCATTCTTTATAGCACCTGGAATATTCCGGCCCCACATGCCATGGAATGTGCCGCAGAAGTATTATCAAATGTATCCGCTGGAAACAATTCAATTGCCGCCTTATAAGAAAGATGATTTGGATGATATGCCGGAAGAAGGAAAAAAAATGGCACTGGCAATGGGTGATTGGAAAGCCTTGCAGGAAACTGATAATCCTGAACTGGAATGGAAAAAAGCCATCAGGGCTTATCTGGCATGTATCTCTTATGCCGATGCAATGATTGGTAAAATAATTGACGCATTGGATAAAAGTGAATACAAAGAAAACACAATTGTTGTTTTGTGGGGCGACCATGGCTGGCACCTCAACGAAAAAAATCACTGGCGTAAATTTTCTTTGTGGGAAGAAGCAACAAGGGCACCTTTGCTGTTTCGTGTACCCGGAGTAACAACAGCCGGAGCGGTGTGCAATACCCCTGTTGATTTTATGAGTATTTATCCTACACTGGCTCAGCTCTGCGGTTTTGAAATTCCGAAGCATAATGAAGGTGTAAGTATTGTTCCTTTATTGCAAAACGTAAATGCAAAATGGGAACTGCCTGCTGTAACTACACATGGATTTAATAATCATGCAGTGCGTACAAAAAAGTACCGGTATATTTCATATGCAGGCGGTGGAGAGGAATTGTATGATGAAGAAAAAGACCCGTATGAATGGAACAATATTGCCAATGATCCCGGAAGTAAAGAAATTATAAAAGAACTCCGCAAATATCTCCCTAAAACAAATAAACCTGAGATAGAAAGAAGCAAAGGTGGAGGTGACTGATAATTATAAACATACAATGAATAGTATATTAAACATAAAAAGCAAAACACGGTTTTTATTTTTTTCTTTTTGTTTCTCTTATTGCAGTATTACAGCTCAGGTAAAAGTATATCCCAATCCCGACCCTGATAATAAAAGCGGATTTAATTTACAGTCGGCTGTTTTTAAAGTACAGGTAATTCAAAATGGTAAAGCGGTTGAAAGTTTTGTTTACAGCAGCAAAGCTAATTTTGAAAAACCAGAACTCCTTTCAGATTTCAATCACTGGACAACTTTTGAATGTAATGGTAGGGTTGAAGTATGTGTAACAAGATTAGATGGCGATATTTCGGCAGCCAAAGTGTATCCTGCCAAGCATAATATTACACCCGTAGTTAAGAAAAATGAATTGCGATTCAGTATCACTAAACCTGCAAAGTTGTTTGTTGATATAGCAGGTATGGAAGAGCATCCGTTATTTTTATTTGCAGATGAAGTTGAAAAAAATATTCCCTCAAAAAAAGATAAAAATGTTATTTGGTTTGAAGCAGGCAAAGTACATAATGTGGGCTTGCAATACAAAGTGCCCAATGGCAAAACCGTTTACATAGAAGGCGGTGCAGTAGTATGGGGTACATTTTGGTGCGAAGATGGCGATAAACCAACAGTTATAAAAGGCAAAGGCGTTATCACTACAAGAAGCGATGAACGGAAACCGGGCCCAACAAATATTCCGTTTACAACAGTGTATGGTGTAAACACCGATATGGTTATTGAAGGTATTACTATTACCGACCCTGTTAAATTTTGCATACTCGGCAGAAGTAAAGTAGCAACAAAAAATGTAAAACTATTTGCATGGTATCATCAAACCGATGGATGGGGCGGTGGAGATGATTCGTTTATTGATGATAGCTTTATAAAAGTATTTGACGATAATGTAAAACTGTATGCAAATAGGCAAAAGGCAACAAACCTTGTCATCTATCAGCAGCACAATGGAGCACCGTTTCAATTAAGCTGGGGCGGGCAAAGTGGACAAAACTGCCTTGCAGACAATATTGACATAGTAAAATGCTGGGTGAATAAAAAAGGTGGTGAGGGTAATTCAGGTTTACTCAATTTGCGTAAAGGCAGCGATAAATTTATCGGTAACATCACTATTAAAAATATAAGGGCCGACCAGGGCATTTACCAGTTAATTGGTTTTGGAAATGATAAAGGTGGAACAGTAAAAAATGTCACCTTACAGAATATTGTTATTACAGGTGGCCAACAGCAAGCAGCGTATATAAGTGGTAGCAATAACGCTATAACTGAAAACATCAATATAATTAATGTAAGATTAAATGATGCCTGTTATTCAATGAATGATTTGAAAATATCAGGGATTGAAAAAAAGCAGGTAAATATTAAGTGTAAGCAATAAAAAAAATCATGAAGAATCAAATCTTTTTGTTTGTGACGATTGTCGTAGTTGTACTGTTTTCTGGTTGTAAAAAAGAAAAGCATTCGAATTCCCCCGAAAGCATATTTTATGGCACATGGGTGCGTCCCCCGGTAGATACCATTTATTTTTATAACAGCAACGGTATAAATATTTTAAAAACAAAACAAAGCCAGCCCTGGTATAAATCTGAAAGGCAATTTGAATTCAGGAATGATACACTTCGATTAAAGGATAGTGTTTCAGCGGTTGCGGAGTTTTATCCGATGCCTACTTTTAAATGGCTTCAAAGAGGCAGTTCTTTTGAAATACGCCTGGCTGCTTTTTATCCAATTTCAATTGATACCAAGGGAATTTATACAAAAGTGAAGTAGAAGTTTATAACATAAGAAAACAGCAAACAAACATTTTAATTTGACTAATATCGGTATCATACAATTATTGAATTACACTAAGCATAGCTGCTGTATTTTTATTGTACACAGCTTTATACTCCTGGTTCTTTCCAATGTTTGCTCAGCTCAAACATGGCAAAAAGTAGAATCAGTAAACCTTCCTTTTAAACGGCATGAATGTGCTGCTGCAATTGCTGGCGATGCGTTGTATTTATTCGGAGGTCGTGGCGACCGACCGGTAAACCGATATGTTTTTAAAACCAACACATGGGATAGCGTAGCAAAAATGCCATTGCAACTCAACCATTTTCAAGCGGTAACTTATAAAGATATTATTTACATAGCTGGAGAATTTTCAGGGCCTTATCCTCACGAAAAACCAGTAGCTGAAGTATATGCATTTAACCCAAAAACAAATACCTGGAGCGTAGAAACGCTAATTCCTGAAAACCGAAGAAGAGGTGCTGCGGCCTGTGTGGTTTATAAAAACAAACTCTATCTCATTTGTGGAATTATTGATGGGCATTACGATGGCCATGTAACCTGGGTGGATGAATATGATTTTACAACAAAAACCTGGAAACAACTGCCTGATGCTCCTCATGCAAGAGACCATTTTCAATCAGTAATAGTAAAAGATAAATTGTACAATGCAGGTGGTAGAAGGAGCAGTGCCAAAACAAACGAAACTTTTCAGCTTACTGTTCCCGAAGTAGATGTATATGATTTTACTTCTGGAAGTTGGAGCATATTAGATACTGCGAATAATATTCCTACTCAAAGGGCAGGCTGCACATCTGTTGCTTTTGGTAAAAATGCATTTATGGTTATTGGCGGAGAAAGCGGGGCACAAAAGGAAGCACATGCCGAAGTTGAAGTATTTGATATTGAAAAGCAGGTATGGATTACCAATATGAAGTTGCAACAAGGCAGGCACGGAACACAGGCAGTTGTGTATAAAGGGAAAATATTTATTACAGCTGGCTCTGCCAATAAAGGTGGTGGCCCTGAATTGAATGAAACTGAAGTTTTAAAAATAAACCATGATTAGGCATGTTGTGTTGTTCAGATTTAGTGAAACCGAAAAAGAAGAATGTATAAGGTATGCACAAAAGAGACTAAAGAAACTGGCTGAACTGGATACCATTACAGCAATGGAAATGGGGGTTGATATAGAAGAGTCGCCGTATTCTGATTTTCATTTGTCTGTAATTTGTACGTTTAAAAGCATGGAAGAGTTGGATAGATATCAACAAGATCCTCTGCATAAACAGTTTGCCGAATGGCTTAAACTGGTTTTAAAACAAAGGGCCTGTGTTGATTATTTTACTAAATAATTATAATTGATGAAACAATTTTTTATACTAATATTTTCTTTAGCATTAACCTTAGCAGGTATAGCACAGCAATGGAAAATAGCAGATGTGCCGTTGAAAACACCCTGGGCTGGTAATGTAACTCCAGCTGCTGTGTTACCTGAGTATCCACGGCCACAAATGGTAAGGGAAAAATGGATGAACCTGAATGGTGTATGGGAATTTAAACCATATACTTCAGGTGATAAAATGCCCTTACCCAAAAAGCTTACGGATAAAATTTTAGTGCCATTTGCTTGGGAGAGTGCATTGAGCGGTATCCGCAAACAATTCGAATCAAAGAGAGCTTGGTACAGAAGAACATTTACAATTCCGGCCGATTGGAGCAATCAAAACATACGTTTAAACTTTGGAGCTGTCGATTGGGAGGCCACTGTTTATGTAAATGGTACAACAGCAGGAACTCATCGTGGCGGTTATGATGCGTTTAGTTTTGATATTACTGATTTGCTCAACCGCAATGGTAGTAATGAAATTGTGGTGTTTGTGTATGACCCTGGAAGTGATGAAGGGATTGCCGTGGGCAAGCAGGAGAACTCACGGTTTAAAGAACCACAGCGTTATTCTTATTGTCCAAATAGCGGCATTTGGCAAACAGTTTGGCTGGAACCTGTTCCAAAATTATCTATAAGCGATATTAAGTTAGCGCCTGATGTGAGCAATGAAATACTGACAGTAATCGTCAACCCTTCTTCGTTTCAGCAAAAAACAAAAATTGAAATAACAGTTTTTGATAACGGTAAAGAAATTGCTTCGGCAGCGGGCAGTATTAATCAGCCAATTTATGTGCTTGTAAAAAATCCAAAGTTGTGGAGCCCTGCATCTCCATTTTTATATGATTTGCAAATAACGTTAACTGATAGTACAGGTAAGTCAGATGAAGTGACAAGTTATTTTGGAATGCGTAGTGTGGGTATTAAATCCTATAAAAATTTACAAAGAATAGTTTTAAATGGCGAATACATTTTTATGATGGGGCCGTTAGACCAGGGTTATTGGCCTGATGGTATTTATACAGCGCCAACAGATGAAGCTTTGGCCTGGGATGTTGCCGGTGCAAAAGACTGGGGATTCAATATGATTCGGAAGCATATAAAAGTGGAACCAGCCCGATGGTATTACTGGTGTGATAAAAT
The DNA here is from genome assembly GCA_043769035.1 of Ferruginibacter sp. Lineage (GTDB taxonomy): Bacteria > Bacteroidota > Bacteroidia > Chitinophagales > Chitinophagaceae > Ferruginibacter. The sequence continues at coordinate 17,002 of JAYVJU010000356.1, read as the reverse complement.
GGGCATCCTTGTTTGGCAGGATATGCCCTCAACATTTAAAGTGCGTACAGAAGCTGAAAAAATTCAATGGGAAACAGAGTTGCAGCAAATGATAAAGCAGCATTGGAACCATCCGAGCATTGTTAACTGGATTGTATTTAATGAGCATTGGGGTATTTATGATGTAGAACGAATTACAAAAATGGTGATGGACTTAGACCCTTCAAGATTAGTAACAGGTAACACCGGTATTGATGCAGGTAAACCTGATGTTGATTATGAAGTAGGACATATCAAGAGCAATCACCATTACCGTCCGCCAACTATTCCATTAGGCAGTAACAGAAGGGCAATTGTAAATGGTGAGTTTGGAGCAATTGGATATAATATCGAAAACCATATTTGGGATATTGATGGCCCATGGGTGCATTATAATTATAAAGACAAAGACTCGGCTACTGCAGAGTATATACGTTTCTTCAAACAATTACAAGGTTATGCAGCCGAAGGATTGAGTGCTGCAGTGTATACCCAATGGACAGATGTGGAGAATGAAATGAATGGATTATATACCTACGACAGAAAAGTAATAAAACTGGATAAAGAAAAAGTAACAGAAATGAACAAAAGTTTGTGGAGTAAAGATTGGATGAAAGAAAAATATCCATCTAACGAACCAATGAAGCTCAAAGTGAATACAGGGGATGGGTTTTAATAAAAAATATAAATGCGTTTTTGAAACTTGATATTTTATGGATTCAATCCCTTAAATCAAGTGCTGTTTAATAAATAGTTTTTTGCTTTTTAACATAGTAAGTTTTGGAAATAAAAAGAGTAAACATAGTATAACGTAAAAATGTGCTGTTGATTTTTTTAACGAGTAAGGATTTAATAATGATTCGAATTATTAGTGTTATTTTATTTTTGATTGTTTGTGTAGACTCGTATGCACAAATTAATGAAGTGTTGGGTATAGTGGCAGACAGCGCAGATAATAAATCACTGTCAGCAGCCACAGTTTTGGTAAAAAATAAATCGGGAATTATAATAAAGTCCCTTACCACAGAAAAAGATGGTAAATTTTCGTTTACACTAAACAGCAAAGCAGATGTTGATATTATAGTAAGCTTTGTTCAATACAATGCCAAAGAAATTGCTGTAGTGGTAAAAGAGGGCAATAACAATCTTGGTACTATTTTTTTAACTGCAAAAGCAGGTTCATTAGCTGAGGTGGTTATAAAAGGTAAAAAGCTGCCAGTAGCTTTTAAAATTGACAGGCAGGTTTTTCAGGCTAATCAATTTACAAATGCAACAGGCGGTACTGCAACTGATATACTTCGCAATCTGCCTTCCATATCAGTAAATGGTCAGGGAGATATTTCTTTTCGTGGTTCTACCAGTTTCTTAGTTTTAATAAATGGAAAACCTACACAGGGAGAACCTTCATTTGTATTGTCGCAATTGCCTGCCGGGGCTATTGAGAACATTGAAGTAATTACAAGCCCGGGAGCTGCTTTTGATGCAGATGGTAAAGCAGGCATCATCAATATCATCACAAAAAACAACATACAGGATGGCTTTTTGATTCAAGCTAATGTAATGGGAGGTTTACCGCCGCTTCAAGATTATAATAACGGAAGAACACCACAGCGTTATAGTTTTGATGTTACAGCAGGCTTTAGAAAAAATAAATGGGATGTAACAGCAGGGCTCAACTATTTACGTAACGATATTGCTGGTAACAGAGATGGAGATGTATTTACCATTATTAATAATGTAAAAACAGCTTTCCCCAGTTATGGTGAACGTAGTTTTAAACGCTACAATTACGGAGGTCGTTTTGCAGTAACGTATGAGGCAGATAAAAATAATACGGTGAGTGTTGGCTTTTACCGAGGTAAAAAATACCAGAGCCGCATTGCAGATATTTTGTATAATAATAGAAAGCAGGATAATAGTAACGGCAACCTGCTTTCATCTTTTTCTTACTTTAATTCTAACGACCAGCAGCGCAGCGGAGTATTTACATTGGCAAATGCAGATTATTTACATCGGTTTTCTAACACATCCCGTATTAGTTTTTCTGCATTATATGAAAGGGCCAATTTATCAGGCATCACTTATAACAGAAATCTGCGTTCACAAAATTCAACTGATACCATTCAGTACACCGAAAATCCTTACTCTAATCCGTTAGATGCTTATCGTTTAAAAGCAGATTATACAAAGCAGTTTAATAAAGGGACTTTGCAGGCGGGCTATCAATTCAGATATGATGCACAAGACGGCAGTTTTTTTTACAATGTAAAAATTTTAGGTACCAATCAGTTTGTATCTGACCCTCAGTTTACCAGTAACGTTAAAGCAACAAACTATATTCAAGCCGCTTATATTCAATATTCCGGTGCTATAAATAAGTTTAATTATAACGCCGGGCTGCGTGTAGAACAATCGGAACGTAATCTTAGTTTTACTGCAAATAATGACAAAGAAAAGTTATCGCTTTTAAATTTATTTCCTTCCATACAGCTACGTTACAAAGCATGGGATAGAGGCGTAGTAAAAGCAGGTTATAGCAGGCGCATTAAACGAACTAATAATTATGAGCTCAATCCTTTTCCTGAACGGGAACATTCTGAAACCTTAGAACAGGGTGACCCCCAACTTTTACCAGAGTTCATTGGTAATTATGAAGCTGGTGTTGAGGAAAATTTTAAAAAAGGTAGTTTTTTTGCAACATTTTATTATCAAAGAACCACAAACCCGATACAGCGGGTAAATAAAATATTTAACGATACTATTTTAAACCGTGTGTTTACGAATGCAGGCGGGGCTACACAAATTGGGGTAGAAACAAATTTCACCTACACCATTACTCCCTGGTGGAATACTGTAGTTGGCGGTAATATTTACAAATACAGTATCAAAGGCACACTGTTCAATAATACGGTTGCTGTAAGCAACAGCAGTTGGGTGTATAGCATCAACAGCACACAATCATTTACACTTCCTAAAAACTGGAGTATGCAATGGAGTGTAAATTATCTTTCTCTCCGTGCCACTGCACAGGGGGAAGATAGTTATTTTTTAACACCTCATTTTTCATTAAAGAAAACAACGGTTGACAAACGGTGGAGCTTTCAATTACAATGGTTGAATATGGATGGAGGTTTAAATAGCAGCAACCGCCAGCGAATTACTACTCGGGGTGCTGATTTTTTTACTACCACAAATTATATATATGAAACCGACCAATTGCAGCTATCTGTAAATTTTAACCTGAGCAAAAAGAACCGCAAAGTTACATTGCCACAAAGTGAAATTGGGGAAAAAGAATTTTAATTTACTGCTTGAATCTTTAAGAAATGAAACTAAAATTTGTTATTCTATTTGTAGTTGCATTTGCCATTCAATCATTGGCACAGCAAAAGCCTAATATCTTATTGATTGCTGTGGATGATATGAATAATTATGTTGGCTGTATGGGCGGCCCCGCCATTACACCCAATATTGATGCATTGGCAAAACAAGGCATATTGTTCAATAACGCTTATTGTGCAGCGCCGGCATGTAATCCTTCAAGAGCAGCCATCATGACAGGGCTTCGTCCGGAAAAAACAGGACAATATACCAACCAGGGAAATTTCAGGGATATTGGGAATAACAAAACATTACTTACTCTGCCTCAGAAATTAATGGCAGCAGGCTATCAAACAATTGAAGCTGGAAAAATATTTCATTATCCGCATGGTAATACAGCTACACCAAATCTTTTAAGCGACCCAATTTCATGGACTAAGCAAGTGGCCGGACAAACAGGAACAGCAATACCAGCATCTTACAGAACAAAGGCAGGAGCAGCTATATGGCTTGCTGATGATACGCTGAAATATGCAAATGGGGAGAGAGTTGATTACCTGGCAGGTGCAAGCATCTGGGGGCCCAATAATCAAAACAAAGAACAAACAGGTGATTGGAAAATGAGTGAGGCCTGCGTTGACTTTTTAAACCAACACCATGATAAACCTTTCTTTTTCGCATTAGGTTTTTCAAAGCCACATCAACCATTAATTGCGCCAAAGGAATACTTTGATTTGTATCCGCTGGATAAAATAGGAATGCCGGATTTTAATAGTACTGATATGGACGATATTCCAGAGATTAATAAAATTAATTTCAGTTCCCCTTTTGTTGATAAAGTAAGAAAGCAACAACAACTTAAACTTGCTTATCAGGCATATCTGGCCTGTATGAGTTTTACAGATGCATGTATTGGCAATACGTTGAATGCATTGAGAAATAGTAAGTATGCCAATAATACCATCGTTATTTTTTTTACCGACCACGGTTTTCAGTTAGGCACAAAAAACAGATGGGAAAAATATTCGCTATGGAAGTTAGGAACTAATACGCCGCTGATTGTTTATATGCCCGATGGTAAAGCAAACGGAACTGTGTGCAGAGAAGCTGTTTCGTTAATGGATATACATGCTACAGTGTTGGAAGCGACAGGTATTAATCTTGCAGAAAATCTGGATTGTGTATCATTGCTGCCACAAATAAAAAACCCGGCAGCAATACGTAAACTTCCTGCTATTATAACCCACGAAGAGGGCAATAATTCTATAGTGTGGAAACAGTTTAATTATATCCGTTATAAAAATGGAGCAGAAGAAATATACGACCATGTTAAGGATAATCTTGAATATAAAAACGAAACAGGCAATAAAGCTTACCGCAGAATAAAAAAGAAGCTAAAAACATTTATTCCAACTGTAAATGTGCCGCAAAACAGTAATCAGAAAAAAACAATGGGAACAATAGAATGAAAACAAAGCTTTTAATACTATTATTAATTACATGCCAGTTTACTTTTGCGCAGCAAAAGAATGTTCCGGATAGTTTTAATAACCCAATCCTACCCGGGTTTTATCCCGACCCATCTATTTGCAGGGTAGGAGATGATTATTATATGGTGAACTCATCATTCGAATGGTGGCCCGGAGTGCCCATTCACCACAGTAAAGATTTAGTTAATTGGAAACAGATTGGCTATGTGCTCAACCGTCCATCGCAACTAACATTCAAAGACAACATGAAATGGAGTGCCGGTATTTGGGCACCCACCATTCGTTATCACAAGGGAACTTTTTATGTAATGGTTACTTGCAGGCAATGTAAGAACGATTGCAATTGCGGCGATAATATGATGGTTACTTCAACATCTCCGTATGGGCCATGGAGCGACCCTGTTTGGATAGACAAAACATGGGGCATAGACCCAGATATCTTTTTTGATGATGATGGCAAAGTGTGGTACTCAGGTGGCGGAGCAGTGAATGATAGTTTGTTTGGAAAACGGATATACCCTAATCAGAATACGGTTTATACCATGCAGATTGATGTGAAAACAGGCAAGGCATTAACGAAACCGTATAAATTAACAACAGGTCATGCGTATGATGCAAAATATGCTGAAGGGCCGCATATTTATAAACGAAACGGAAAATACATTTTATTGGTAGCTGAAGGCGGTACATGGCATCTGCATGCAGTAACAGCTTTTATTAGTGATAGCATAACAGGACCCTATATACCTTTTCAACAAAATCCTGTTTTATCGCATCGGCAATTAGGTAATAAGGCAGACATTACAACAATTGGCCATGCCGATATTGTGCAAACACAAAATGGCGAATGGTGGGCTGTAGCACTCGGCATCAGAGATAGTACGGGTTATAATCAACTAGGTAGGGAAACATTTTTAACTAAAATGATGTGGGAAGGGAATGTGCCTGTTTTTAATCCTAATATTGGAAGGGTTTTAATGAAAGATAAAAGACCCAATTTACCATGGACACCTGTTAAACCTGTTCCTGCAAAAGATAATTTTGATGAAGATACTTTACAACTGCAATGGAATTTTTTGCGTACACCACTTATTAAATGGTATTCATTAACAGAAAAAAAAGGATGGCTCTCTCTTAATCTTCGCCCCGAAACTGCAAAGCAGCTGGTGAATCCATCATTGATTGCAAGACGTATTCAGCATTTTAATTACTCGGTATCGAGTAGAATTTTATTTGATACTGATAGTGAAAATGAAAGTGCCGGTTTGGTTTGGATGCAAAATGACAGCAGCCATTATCGAATAGAAAAAACAAAGGGAAAAGTGTTGCTGTATAAGATGACAAAAAAAGAAGGTGAACAAATGATAGTTGCTGCAAACTATACCGCTAAAGAACTCATCATTAGAAGTGTGGCAAATGGTTTGACCATACAATTTTATATTGGTGAAACAGAAAAACTGATGAAAACGTTTGGTGCACCGCAGGATGCAACCGTTTTTAGCCAGAATAAAGCCGGTGGTTTTATAGGTCCGTATGTGGGAATGTATTCAAGCAGCAACGGAAAAGCATCTACCGCAAAAGCTTTTTTTGATTGGTTTGAATACAGAGCAATAAAGTAATGAATAAATTTTTTGATGAAAAGAATAGAGATATACAAACTATTGTTGTTGACTTTAATATCAATTGTATTAGCTTCTTGTTTTAATAGTAAAAGCAAAGAGAAGCCTAATATCATATTGATTTATGTTGATGATTTGGGTTATGGTGATGTAAGCTCTTATGGAGCAACGAGTGTACAAACTCCTAATGTTGATTTTCTAGCTAATAACGGATTAAGGTTTACTGATGCACATTGTACAGCTGCCACTTGTACTCCATCCCGGTTTTCATTGCTAACCGGTATATATGCATTCAGGAATAATGCGGCTATACTTCCTGGAGATGCACCTCTGCTCATTGATACGGCTGCTTTAACCTTGCCCAAATGGTTGCAAGGAGAAGGCTATAACACAGCAGTGGTGGGCAAATGGCATTTGGGATTAGGCAGGGGTACTATTGATTGGAACAATCAAATAACGCCTGGTCCGGCTGAGGTTGGGTTTAATTATTCCTATATCGTACCAGCCACTACCGACAGGGTGCCTTGTGTGTATGTTGAAAATGGAAAGATAGTAAACCTGGACCCAGCCGATCCTATAGAAGTTAGTTATAAGGGCCCTTTCGATGACAGTCCAACCGGTTTGTCAAATCCGGAACTTTTAAAAATGGATGCCGATTCGCAACATAGCAACTTTATTATAAACGGTATCAGCAGGATTGGTTTTATGAAAGGTGGAAAATCTGCTTATTGGAAAGATGAAGACATGGCAGATGTGTTAACTGGAAAAGCGATAACGTTTATTCAGCAAAACAAGAAAAAACCATTCTTCCTATATTTTGCCCTTCCCGATATTCATGTACCAAGAGCACCTAATGAACGTTTTATAGGAAAAACAACCATGGGCCGCAGGGGGGATATGATTGCAGAAATGGATTGGATGGTTGGAGCAATTGTAGATGAGATTAAAAAACAAGGGTTAGCCAAAAATACACTTATCATTTTTACTTCTGATAACGGACCCGTACTAGACGATGGCTATATGGATCAGGCAGAAAAATTAGTAGGCAGTCACGATCCATCAGGAGGATTTAGAGGAGGAAAATATAGCGCCTATGAAGCCGGCACAAGAATGCCGACGATAACATACTGGCCAGGGAAAATTAATTCTGGAGTATCATCTGCAGTAATATCGCAAGTAGATTTTTTTGCATCGCTTTCGTCCTTAGTAAGTAAGAATGGTATTGGAAATTTGCAAAACGATGGTCAAAATTATATAGATGCATTGATGGGAAAGTCTGACATAGGCAGGGATGTGTTACTGGAAGAGTCTTTTACTTTTTCGGTGCGGATGGATAATTGGAAATATATTGCTCCAATGGAGAAAAAAACTCCGGACTGGCTAAGAAATAAAAAAATTGAAACAGGGTTATCGCAAGAAGACCAGTTGTATGATCTGGCAAAAGACCCGAAAGAACAAGTAAATATGGCGGATAAATATCCCGATATTGTAAAAAAACTAAAAGGAGAATTAGAAAAAATAAAGATTACTAAAACAGTAAAGAGATGATTATGAAAAAAATAATTTATTCTTTGATGATATGCCTTGTAGCGGTTACAGGCACAGCACAAAAGAAAAATAAGAACAGCAAACCCTATCCCTACGGTAACCCTGTTATCACCCACATGTACACGGCCGATGCAGCTCCGCATGTAATGCCCGATGGCAAAGTATGGATGGTAACTTCAATCGATAGGAATGAGGGCGGCGGCTATTCTACAATGCCAGCGTATCATACTTTTTCCTCTTCAGACATGAAGACATGGAAAGACCATGGTGAAGTATTGCATGTAAATGATTTGATTCCGCCCGGAACAAAACCCACTGAAAAATGGGCATTATGGGCACCTGATATGATTTATGAAAATGGAAAATATTATCTCTATTTTCCTATCCGTGTAATTTATGAGGATAGTAGCAATGTAAAGGGCAATAAAGTTACTCGTTCATGGATAGCAGCAGCAGTAAGCGATGATCCCGGTAAAAAATTTACGGTTATCAATCCTAAAATTGAGGGTACAAGCGGAATTGACCCTGCTGTTTTTCGTGATGAAGATGGTATAAATTATTTATTGTGGGGTGCTAAAAAAATTGCAAAACTCAATTCCAACATGAAAGATTTGGAAGGGCCTATTAAAGAGCTTGATTTGAATACGAATAAATTTATGGAAGCCATCTGGATGAATAAGCGTAATGGCATGTACTATGTATCGTACCATACACAGTATGATAACAAGATTAATAAAGAAAACCCTGATGATACGGCTCGCAGAAAATCACAGTTGGATTATTCTTGGTCAAAAAATATTATGGGACCTTATACTTATGGAGGCGTAGTGAATTATGAATTGGGTGTGAATGTAAATGATGGTCCGAAGTACCCCGGCAAAAATTATGTTCCGTGGAGATTAACCCAATCCAATCATGTGGGTATTGTTGAGTTTCATGGCCAGGAATATTTATTTTATCATACCTCAGCATTATCATCTTGGAGGCAGGATGAATTTAAAGACATGGGAACATGGACACAACGTTCTGTTTGTATTGATAAATTAAATTACAATGCAGACGGATCCATTATTCCAGTTCAACAAACAATTCAAGGAGTAGAGAAAGTAACCATAAACCAGCCGTATGAAATTCTCTTACAAAGAAAGAAGATAACTATTACCGAAAAAAACAGTGTTTTAAAATTTGAGAACATTAATCTTGGTACGGGTTATTATTATGCTGGAATAAATGTCAGCAATATTTCGCAACCAGTAAAAGTTGAAATTCGTTTAGGCAAACCGGACGGCAAATTAATTGGAACCATGTTTTTAAATAGAAGTGGTCAATTTGATAATACAATCAGAAATGCCGCTGGAAGAAATGATGTATATGTAATATTTAGTGGAGTCAAAGATAAAATAGAGATTGATAACATCAACTTGTTTGCAGGGACACCTAAAAAATAGATAATGTATAAAGTTTATTTAATTCTGATAGTTTATTTGCTTTCTCCAACTATTATATTGGCACAGCAAAATAATATAAAACCAAATGTCATCATCATTTTTACAGACGACCAGGGTTATAACGATGTGGGCTGTTACGGTTCGCCCAATATTAAAACGCCTCATTTAGATAAGATGGCTGCTAACGGTATTCGCTTTACAGATGCTTATGTAACATCATCTGTTTGCAGTCCATCAAGGGCTTCGCTGTTAACAGGAAAACTGCCTGCAAGAAATGGAGTAGGTGGGGTGTTGGTACCCGGTCAGGCGGGGTTAGCAGCATCTCAAATTACCATAGCAGAAATGCTTAAAGAAAAAGGATACAAAACTGCCTGTTATGGTAAATGGCATTTGGGCGATAATGCAACATTTCTTCCTACTAAGCAAGGCTTTGATGAATATTTTGGTATTCCTTATAGCAATGATATGTACATTGGTAGCGACCAACCCTTTTCTACTACTATACAATTTAATAATAGTTACTCCATTGAAAAAGCAAAAGCAGAGCAGGAATTTGTACAACAAAATTTAAAAAACAGGGCTGCTATAAATAAAGCTGATTTGAAAGATAAAGTGCCCTTGTTTTTTAATGATTCCATTGTAGAATATCCTGCTAATCAGGCCACACTTACCCAACGTTATTTTGATAAAGCGATTGGGTTTATCAAAAAAGCCAACCAAGAGCCTTTCTTTCTTTTTATTACTCCAGCAATGCCGCATATTCCTTTATTTACTTCAGCAAAATTTAAAAACAAAAGCAAGGGTGGCTTGTATGGAGATGCGGTAGAAGAAATTGATTTTAATGTGGGCAGGCTTCTTGATTACCTCAAAAAAAATAAATTAGAGAAGAACACATTAATCATATTTACTTCAGACAACGGCCCTTGGCTTGAGAAAAAGCAAGATGCAGGTTCTGCTTTACCATTCCGTGGCGGCAAGTTTACTACTTACGAAGGCGGCCTACGGGTGCCTTGTATTGTACAATGGAAAGGTTTAATTCCTGCTGGTAAAGTGAGTAATCAACTTGTGTCCTCTGTAGATTTATTTCCAACCATTGCTAAGTATGCAAATGTATCGCTGCCTGTAACTGAAACAGATGGCTTTGATATTTCGGCCTTGTTGGAAGCAAAAGGAGCTTCAAAAAGAAAGTATATTTTTTATAGCACCAATAAAGAAATCACCGGTGTTCGTGACGGTGAATGGAAATACTTGGTAAGAAGTGGTGAAAGAAATACAGCAGCGGATACAAAACCTGAGTTGTATAATTTGATAAACGATAAGGCTGAATCGAAAAATGTCATCTTGCAATATCCTGAAAAGGCAAAGGAGCTGGCAGCAGTAATCGAGGAAATGAAAAACACTCTAAAATAAACAATGAAAAGCTTTGCAATAATAGTAGGTATAATCATTTTCTTTAGCTGTAGCAGTACAAGAAAATTGAGTGAGGTGTCAAAACAAGTGCTGGTGTACTCAAAAACACAGGCTTACCGTCATGCATCTATTGCAGAAGGTAAACTGGCAATGCTGAAATTAGGAGCAGAAAATAAGTGGACAGTTGATACTACAGAAAATGCTGCTGTATTTAACGCTGTGAATTTAAAAAAATATAAAACAGTTGTGTTTTTAAACACAAGCGGAAATGTATTAGACGAGGAACAACAAATTGTTTTTCAAGACTTCATTCGTGGCGGAGGTAGCTTTGTTGGCATACATGCCGCTAGTGATACGGAGAAGGATTGGCCATGGTATAATAACCTTGTTGGTGCATATTTCAAAGGCCATCCAAAACCACAAAATGCCAGATATAATGTAATAGATAAAACATTTCCTGCCGTTTCATTTCTGCCAGATACCATCAACAGATTCGAAGAAATATATAATTTCTACAACTTTAAAAGTGATTTGGTAAAAGTAGTAATGACCGTAGATGAAAAATCTTACAGTGGTGGTAATATGGGAGATTTTCATCCCATTGCATGGTATCATACATACGATGGTGGCAAAGCATTTTTTACTGCTTGGGGCCATCATCCAGAAACTTTTAAAGAAGAATTATTTTTAAAACATATTACCGCTGCTATTAAGTGGGCAACGGCAAGTAAATAGTAAGCAATGAAAAACAGTAAAATTATTTTGGGAGTTTGTTTGTTGTTATTGGCTGCACAGCTATCAGCACAGCCAAAGTCTAAACTCCCAAACATCGTCTTTATATTTTCAGATGATTTAAGTTTCCGTGATTTGAGTTGCTATGGCCAAACCAATTACAAAACTCCCAACTTAGATGCATTAGCTTCCGTATCAACAAGGTTTACGCAGGCTTATACTGCTGCGCCTGAATGTGCACCATCAAGAGGTTGTATGCTTACAGGTATGCATTTGGGCAAAAGCCCCATCCGTAATAACTCAAGTGCAAGGGGATTTGAATATTTGCCCGATAGTACTTACACATTTGCCCACCTGTTGAAAAAAGCTGGATATAATAATGCTGTTATTGGTAAATGGGGGCTTGGTAATAAAAATACGCCTGGCTTTCCATTAAAGCAGGGCTTCGATTATCATTACGGATACTTATCACATTTTGAAGCTCATTCTTATTTCCCCTGGAAACTGTATGAAAATGGAAAAGATATAGAATTAAAAGGTAACCAGAATTTTGATATGGAGTTTCTTTATGCTAAAGAAGATAATCCCAAAGCACATGACTATGAAAGCATCTATAATGCAGCAGGTAAATTGATAAAGCCTGATGCTGCAACAAGGCAATATGCCTCGGATTTGTTTGATGAAAAGGCACTGAATTTTATAGACAAGCAGTCATCAAAACCTTTCTTTTTATACTTTACTACCAACCTGCCGCATGGCCCTGCCATTGTAGATGATTTACGGGATTTAAAAGATAGTAGCGGTATGCCTATCCTATCAAGAGAGTGGGGAGCTATGGTACAACGCCTTGATGAATCGGTTGGTAAGCTGATAGCAAAACTAAAACAGAAAAATTTATACGATAACACCATTATCATTTTTGCATCAGATAATGGCTACTCCATGCACAATACAAAAAAAGATGCTGCAGGAAATGTAAGTTGGCCAGATGATGAAGGGCTTCATAATAAAGGCCCATTTGATGGCGGCAAATTTTCTGCAAGAGAAGGAGGTATGCGTATTCCGTTTTTTATTCATTATCCAAAACAAACTACCATGAAAATATTTAACCAACCTGTTTGGTTAATAGACTTGTTTCCAACATTAGCAGAAATAGCAAAGCAACCCAAACCTAAAAATATAGATGGATACAGTTTATTACCTATTCTTCAAAATAAACCAACATCAATTCCCTATAACAGACCTTTCTATTTTTTTAAAGGCAATGAGCAATCGTTGCGTATGGGTGCATGGTTTGCCAGACGAGAAGCACCTGATAAACCTTTGCAATTATTTTTAATTGAAGAAGACCAGGCTTGTGAAAGAAATGTAGCAGCAGTATATCCAACTGTTGTAAAGCAAATAGAAACTATCATCAACAAAAGCCATACGTATCATCCCTGGTATTGGAACCCAGGCGAAACACAAGCCATTTTTAATGCAAAGAAGAAAAAGGCAGCAGAAACAAATCAATTGATTGATGAATACCGGCCCAACGGGATGAAACTGATGCCCTGGGAAAAAAAGTCGGCAAAAGAAAAGTAATGAATGATTTTAAATGTTTGGCCAAAAAATAAATAGTAATACATGAAAATAATAATCGCATTTCTACTAATCGGTTTAAGCATTGACTGCAGCAGCCAAACGATTAGCAGCAAAATTCAAAACAATATTTTCAATGCCCGTTCCATTCAAACAAATGGTGTTGAAATTTTAAGTAAATATTCAGCAACACCAAAAAAAGGAGTACTTGATACTTTTTTGGTAACGCTACCAGAATATGAATCGGTTGTATATATTAGCACCATTGGTCGTGAAAAAATTTTAGATGGAATGAACCGTGTTTTTTCATGGGCAGCCAACGATTTAAAAACTATTGTGAGTAAAGATTTTAATCCCGATTCGAAAGCAGGAGTGCCTTCTCGTAATGGTTTATTGGCACTGTTTAAACTTAAAAATAATGAATACTTGTTGCTACAGGGCATAGCCAGCCCAAAAGCTATGTCGTATTTAGTAATTGCTGACGATGGAAAATTGCATATCAAATTAGCAACGTTTGGCGTTGATGCTGTTTCTGGCAATGTTCCCCTGATAACCTATGCACGGGGCAAAAATGTGTATGATGTTTTTCAACAAGTTTGGAAAAATGCTATAAATACCGATGCACTTAAAGGCCGTACAGCCATGCGTCACGAAAAAGAATACCCTGAAATATTTAAATATCTTGGTTGGTGCAGTTGGGAGCAATACCGTGCTAAAGTTACCAGCGACCTAATGGTAGATGCCATGCAGAAAATTGAAAAAAGCCCAATACCAATACGATGGGTGTTGTTAGATAACGGACACCAACACAATTTTAAATCGGAAGATGGTATGAATAGTAGTCAAATGGTGTCGTTTAAAACAAACCCTAATACTTTTCCAAATGGTTTTTCACCTATGATGAAATTAAAGTCTGACAAAATTAAATGGACAGGAATTTGGCATACGATGAATGCCCATTGGCAAGGCATACATCCCAAACATGAAATTCGAGAGTTGGACCCGTACCTTGTAAAAATAACTAAGAAAAGTGAGGGTAACCCTTTTGAAGTAATGATGCCAAAAGGCGACTCGGTTTCTTCTGGTAAATTTTATAATGCATTAATTGGTTCAGCTAAAAATCATGGTTTCGATTTTATAAAAATTGATAACCAAAACAGGCAATTGGCATTTTACCAAGGCATGTCAAATCCTGTTGAAATTGTATCGCAACATGCCCAATCACTTGAATGTGCTGCAAAAGAATTTTCAAACGGTTTAATGAATTGTTTTTGTTTAGACTTATTGAGTTTGATGAATACTAAATACAGTGCTACTTCCCGTGTAAGTGTAGATTACTTATTGAATAATGAAGCAAAAGCAAAATCGCACCTTTTACAATCATACCAAAATACATTATGGATGGGACAAGCTGTTTGGCCTGACCATGATATGTTTCATTCAAGCGATAAATTTTGCGGACGTATGATGGCAGTAAGTAAAGCTATGTCTGGTGCACCCATTTATTTATCCGATGCACCGGTTGATTTTCAAGACAAATTAGTTTTGCCATTGTCTTATTCCGATGGAGAATTGTTACGACCCTTAGCACCTGCTATTCCTCTGCCAGAATCGGTTATGTTATCGGCATTAACTACACCACAAGCTTACGGTGTAGTAGCACCTTTGCAACATGGTGCTGCGGCATTCGTAGCGTACAATCTAATGCATCCATCACCGGCAGAAAAGGTAACAACTGCTTTTACAATAAAAGATTACGAGGCGGCTGGTGAATTTATTCAGCCCAGAGTTACATCATGGAAAGCACCTAAAGAAGGTTTGATATATTACGATTGGTACGAACAAAAAGGAGGAAAGTTGAAAAATTCTTACAAGTTTGATTTAATCGGCTTTGCTGATAAACTTGTTCAGTTGTCGCCAATTAATAATGGTTGGTCTGTTATTGGAAATCCCAATAAGTATTTATCAGCAAATACTATCAAGTCAATTAACTATACAAAAAATGAATTGAAAATTGTGATGGTGGAGTCAGGCGAACTTATTGTTTATAACACAAAATCTATCAATTGCTCTTCAGCCAACAAAATTGAAAACATGGGCAACGGTTTATGGAAGCTTTATTTACCTGATGCAAAGAAAAATTTTGAAGTTGTTATTTCATTAAAGAAATAAAAGAATTTTTTAAAAGAAATCAGCCGACTACAACGGTATTTTTTTTTAATAAAATCGAAGATGCGTATAGGCGAAGAGAAGAAGCAGCAGAAATAAATCAACTGATAGATGAATACAGCCCAACGGTTTTAAACTGATGCCCTGGTAGAAGAAAGCCTATAATTTTTTTTGCCTTAATTGAACTTTTAGCTTTAAATATAGTCTAACTATTTTTTGAAAGCATTTTAATTAGAAATGGCAGAAAAAACTGGGAATCATAGTATAATATAAATTTTAGAAAAATTTACAAATGCCATATTTGGACCCTTACAATGGAAGCTGGACTTCCAAACAAGCAAGACATTTGTTGAGACGTACAACTTTTGGGCCATCACCGCAAATGGTGAACACCGCAGTCAGTTTAGGTTTGAATGCAACCGTCAATCAATTATTTACGGCTTTGCCAATGCCATCGCCTCCAGTTAAATCAATACCGGATGGCACTAACACCAATCAATTGAACGACCCAGGAGCTACTTATGGAACCACATGGGTAAATGCAGCTCCATTTCCCAATGTTAATCCTCCAATATTAAATAATAGGATACTTCGTTCCAGAAGCAAGTCTTTATATTCATGGACTGTTTTGCAAATGCATTATTCTGGCATTTCTATTACCGAAAAATTAGCGTTGTTTTGGCACAACCACTTTGTAGTAGGCGATGCCACTATTGCTCACCGGGAATATATTTATTATACCCTTTTACGAAGTAATGCAATTGGCAATTTTAAGCAACTTACTAAAGACATTACCATAAATACAAACATGCTGTTGTATTTAAGTGGTTCTGAAAATACAAATGTTGCACCTAATGAAAATTATTCGAGAGAATTATTGGAATTATTTACCATTGGTAAAGGTCCTTTAGTTGCCCCTGGCGATTATACAAATTATACTGAAGTTGATGTTGTAGCAATGGCAAAAGTGCTTACAGGTTGGAGAGTGGCACCTATAAGTAGCGCAGCTACTCTTACAGCAACATTTGACCAAACAAAACATACAACTGGCAGCAAAGTATTGTCGCATAGATTTAATAATGCAACAATTGCTGAAAATGGTAATCAAGAATATTCCGACTTAATAAATGTAATTTTTCAACATCCTGAATGTGCCCGTTTTATAATTAGAAAGCTGTATCGTTGGTTTGTAAATTATGAAATAAATCAAGCAATTGAAACTAACATTATTGAACCATTAGCTATTATTTTAAGAAATAGTAATTATAACATAAGCACAGCTTTACAGGTACTATTAAAGTCGGAACATTTTTTTGAATCAACTGCTTGTATGATAAAAAGCCCAATGGATTTAATCATGTCGGCAAGTCGTGGCCTTGGTATTAATCCACCACAAGTCAATGTAGCAAATGAATACGACCATGCTTATAATTATTACATTATGAGTGCCGATGTAGAACAAGCTTTGTTTTATCATCCAAATGTAGCTGGTTGGAAGGCATATTATCAGAGTCCGCAGTACTATAAATTATGGCTAAATAACTTATTACTACCAAAGCGCCACACATTTTGTAGGTTACTGGTTGAAGGTGGTAATTTTAGTTATAACAACGAAAATTACAATGTTACAGCATTAGTTCCTGTACTTGATATTGCCAACAGTATT
>JAYVJU010000355.1:0-4226 GCA_043769035.1 Ferruginibacter sp. | reverse complement strand
GGCCAACGAAAAAATATTATCTTGTCCCACATCGCCAATTTGGCTAATACCATTATCTATATCGTTACTGTACGATGCATGTAAACGAAAATGAAGAGGGTCTCTTTTTATAATCCAAAAAGCTTCTGCTTGGCCTTTAAATTTTTTATCGCCAAAGCCATAAGCTAAATAGGTGTGCAGGTAAATATGTTTATTAAAACCTGTGGTGGTGCCCAGGTCGAAACGTACACGGGTGCCTTCCCAGTTATTACTGCTTATCCAGTTAAACCAGGGGCCAATTTCAAAATTGGTTAATGTTTTATATCCGGTGCCTATAAATTTTAACGTGTTTTGCAACCGCTGAAATTTGGGCATTTGCAATAACTTATCTACAGTAGTATAAATTACTTTTTCGTTGGCAGATAAAGTATCGTGCCGCAGTGTGTTCCATACAGAATCTGTTTTAGTGCTGCTGCCCGGTTCTGTTTTTATCACTTCTTCAATTGGTTGTTTTTTAAATAGGTTGGTAATTGAATCGCTGTTGATAATAATGTTACGGTAGGATGTTGTCTTTCGTCCTATTAAAGTGAGGGATTGTTTGCCCAGCACTTTAAAGTCGGCAAAAAATTTATCCCGGTTTAAAAAATACACACTGTCATTTAAGGGAATAAATTCCTGGAACACACTTATCCTGTCGATATAATTGATATTGGCATCTTTACCCAGGTATAAATTTATTTTTTGTATTTGAAAAGTTTGTGCTGTTACCCAGGCATCGCCTTCAAATGTATTTTGCCCGCTGTGTTTTGGCGCAAATACAAAATGAAATATTTTTTTACCGCCTACCACCTGGGTGTCGGGTACAAAAAAATTATAGTACACATCGGCGTTATCATTAAAAGGGCCAATAAAATCCTTGTCCATTACATTAACAAAATTGCCGTACACATTTACATTCTGGTTCATTACACCCATCAGTTTGGTAAGGCTTTCATTTGGTAAACCCTTTTGGTTGCTGGCTTTAATATTTTCAAAAAACTTTTTGGTATTGCGTTGAAAAGCATAATCGCTTACACTTTCTAAAAGATAAGCCGGCAAAAAAGGTTCTTTTTCTGTGGTGCTGTCAATATTATCAAAAACAAAAGCAAAAGGTTTTAGCAGAAAATTCTTTTTGGCTTTCTCGGGCTTAAAATTTTTAATGTCTATTTCCAGTTTATTGTATGCCTCGTAGCCAAAGTTGGGCAGGTTATACCGGTTGTACTGTTTCTTTTTAGTCATTATCTTTTTCCACAAAAACAAACCCTTATTAAATTTTGATTTTACTATAACACCGTTGGTGGCAGCACCTCGTTGTAATGGTATAATTATGGATTTATTATTTACAGAATCAGTAATGGCAAGCCTGTATAATTCATAACCCACATAACTTACGACCAATGTATCTTTTAAAAATTTACTGATGTTAAAAGAAAAATTACCGGCACTATCAGATGTTTTTCCAATGCCCGACCTGGTAAAATAGATAGAAGCATAACTTACCGGCTCTTTAGTATGTGCATCCTGTATGATGCCTGTAAAGCTGATGCCCTGGGCTGTGGAAATATTTGTTACACAAATAAAAAAAAATGTTATCAAAAATAGTTTTCTGAATTTCAAGGTAGATTGTAGTTATATAAATAAAGAGCAGTATAATTTTTTGTAAAAATACTATTTTTACTACATTGATGCAAAATGTAGTTGCTGTAGCTATTTTATTATATAAACTCAAAAAGAAATTGGCATTTTATTAATAATGCAACAACAGCAATTTTCTTTCACTCTCTTTTAGGCTCATTGGCATTACTCCAATTATTTTAGCAGTTGCTTCATCAAACCAAATATGTACTAAAGGCAAATTAAATTTGCCAAATGTTATAGAAAGGGATTGTTTAAACTCTTCGGGTTTATCGTCAAAAAAATCTGCCGCTTCTGTCAAATGAGTTATAAATAAAGAATCTGCGGGCAGTTTTTCCAGCCAACTATCGCAACTAAATAACATAAACCTTTGTATATCTATTTTACCCTCTACTGCAAAGTGTGATTCGTCTTTTGCAAACTCCACTTTCATTCTTTCTACTGCAAAAAAACGTGCAATAACGGCATCGTAAAAATCATCTGTTTCTTTTATTACCGTATCAATTCTTTTTACAGGTGTAGGTTGTGCTTTAAGATAATTGTATGCCGCTATTATTGTTTTGGCATACTCTTTTTGTTTTGGCAATAATGTTGAAGAAATTATTTGAGCAGATGCGCTGATACATGCAAATGATAGTATAATTAATATTGCTATCATTTGCGGTCTTATATAAATGGATTTACGGTACATTTTTTATTATTTAAAATTGTTGACAATTATTCGAATTTTCTATTGTGTAACCCCGTTTCTTTTTTATTCGCCCCCAATTCATGTACTCTAAGTTATATTTTTTCGAATAAAAATATTCTCCCCAATTCCAAAATTTTAGTGGATTTTTATAAAAAAGCCTGTACATAATAGTATCGCTACTATTATGTACCCGGCATGTTACTGGAATAATTTTTTTGAGGGAATAATTGGAATTGCTGATCGGATTATCTATAAAGGTGTAACTCCCATCAGCATTACTATATCTATACCATCCGTCATTCAAATACACACTTAAAATTGATTTAAATGGGGGAATGTTTGAAAAAAAAATTACAAAGAGTATTATGACAAGTTTTTTTTTCATGATTTATTTAGTTACATGATCCTTTACTTGGAAGAGATGTCATCATAACGCCTACTTCTATATTGGCAGCACCCGGACTATTATTATCTTTCAAATCTTTAAGATGTTTATATACTCCTTGTGGGCTTTCTGGAAGCGTTAAGGTAAGAGGTGCGTTAAGTGTACTTAAGACATATATTGTCATTGGCGTTGATGTAAGTGGGATTGGTCGTATTGAATTTATAGCATCCAAAGCAAAAGACGCACAATTGAAGCCGTCTAAATCGTATTGATTATTTTTATTTGCCCTCAATTTTGTCAATATAACAGTAAACTGACTATCAGTAATGTTATTCATTGCAATGCTTGCATTATATTCATGTGTACTGTTAGCCACACCGTCATCTACAATTTTACTGGTAATTGGATTCAATGCTAAACTTTTGGGTCCGCTATTAGGGTAAAAACCAATTACCTGGTCAGCTTTCAATCCTCCATTTGATTTTGAAATTCTTATAAAAACATGCCCTACTGACATCCCATCAAAAATATTGATTGCTCCTGTCGGATTCGAATTTATAGGTACATCAACATATAATTTTATATCGTATGTTGCACCTGTGGAAGGAATTTCATCAAAACATTTTAGATATTTTTCTAAATCTATGCCTACCTGAAAATGAGAATCGTCGAGTTCCACTTCTATCAATTCAGTATTCGAATTGCTTCCTCCATTACTATCATATACATAATCAGGGTCTAAATATTCCAACTGTGTATTATTGTTGATGTCTATGTCTACCCAAGCAGGCTGGCCGATGTTTAATAAATTAATCAAATAATGCAACTGGTAATTATAAACATAGCTTGCTGGAACCGACCTGCTTACTGAGGTTGGTAATGAAATATTTGTTTCCTTTATTAAACTCCCATTTTCATACACTTTATAGTTTCCATCGTAAATATTATTACTGATTACAGCAACTCCCACTGTTTTACTATCAAGTGAAGTTGTTACAATTTCGGCTTTAACATCATTTCCTCTTAATTGAAAATAATTTCCTACAAAACTATCTTTAACAACTTTTAGATAAATGGATTTATCAGTTCCCTTAATATTTCCAACTAAAGGGATTTTAACAATTTCATGTTTGCCTGTTCTGTCGTATGTAATCAATTTGCTCCAATCAAGTTGTGATAACTCCGCTTCGGATAGCTGTGATTTTATATAATTTTGAACTTTACTAATAAAAGGGTCTTCAATTGGTAAAGTTTCAGTCTTTTTACAAGAGCTTAGAAAAACAAATGTGAGTAATGCTAAATTTAGGATTGCTTGTTTCATGTTTAATAATTTTAAACAAACCTAATGTGAATATTAAATAATAAAAATGACAAAAGTCAAAAAATTATAATTTTGATTTCATTAGTGTCCCGTTAAATTAATTCAATTTTTAATTGTTCGCATTTTTGTTCTTTGACATTCTTATAGACAGGGCTTTGTAGCAATTCATTTAGGTG
>JAYVJU010000354.1:0-8983 GCA_043769035.1 Ferruginibacter sp. | reverse complement strand
GCTGCAAAATTTATTTTTACTGCATTACGCAACACCGGTTTATACGATGAGGTAATATCAATGGTTGATGTTTTTTTAGTGCTGTCCTTTTGGGCTGTTACCGAAACAGCCAGCAAACTAAACAACAGCAGTAAAAATGAACGTTGAAATTTGAGCATTGTATATTGAAGATTTACTTTTTTCATCCTGTTTTAATTTGTCATAATTTTTAATAGATACTGTATCTAATTCCTAATTCCCATTTATCTTACTTCCAACTTTCTCCTCCTCTATGGCTTTATCCAGTTTTTGCTGAGCTTCATTTTTCAATTCCGGTATCACCGAATTTTTAGCTACGCTTTCGTAAGTAGCTTTTGCGTTGAAATAATCTTTCTGCTGCATAAAAATATCTCCCAGTAAAATATACGACCTGGTAACCCAGAAATCGTAAGAGCCGGTTTCTTTAATAACCGCCATAGCCGATTTTTCTGCAGCCGCTAAATTGCCGGATGTAAACTGGCAGTTGGCAATTTCATACCTGGCTTCTGCACCCCATGCCGATTTATTAATGGCCGCACATGACTTAAAGGAACTTATTGCCGACACACAATCGTTACCCAATTGCTGCGATTTACCCAGCACTAAAAATGCAATGGACTTATCATCAGTACTGATACCTTTTTTGGTGAGCAGTGTTTTTGCTGTTTCATTTGCTTTAGCATAATCTTTTAAAAGATACTGGCATCTTACCAATCCCCTTAATGCTTCTAACTGGTTATCCTGGTTGGCTGAACCACTGAGCAATGATTCGAAATATTTTTTTGCGGAGGCGTATTCTTTCAATTCAAAATAATTGATCCTTGCTGCTTCCAGCGTTGCTTTTTCAAAATAACGGTTAAGGCCTTTGGCATTTACATAATCATAACCAACCAAAGCATTTTTAAAATCTTTGTTTTTTAAATAACACTCACTGCGGTAATAATTTGCCTCCAGTGCAAATGCGCCATTTGGATATTGCGACAGGTAACTATTAAAGCCTGTTATTGCAGCAGCGCAATCATTGCCATTGTATTTCAATTCGGCTGCTGTGTAATTCAAAGAATCGGCTTCAGATACAGAAATATTTTTTCCGTTCTTCCGCATCAGCTCCACATAATCGTTCGGCCTGCCTTCTTCCACGTAAATACTTTTAACATTATACAGGGCATCATCTGCCTCCGGCGACTGGGGATATTTTTGTATCAGCGCCTGGTAATTGGCCAAAGCATTTTTATTATCATCAATATTATAATAGCTTAACCCAAGTTTTAAATAGGCTGTTGGTTTTAAGCCACCGGCATCCGGCGCATTTAAAATATTGTTTAAATAAGGGATGGCATCACGGAATTTTTCATCTGCCATATAAGTGTTGGCTATTTCCATATTCACATCTGTAACCAAACTGCTTTGCGGATATTGCCGTGTTAATGTATTTAGTGTCCGTATTTTTTCAGTTGAACTTTTAACTCCTGCAATCATTGCCTTTTGAAAATAAGCATAATCACTTTGCGGCAGTGCATTGTTGATCACATTATCATACATGGTATTAGCCTTCGCAAAATCCCTGTTCATAAAATAACAATCGGCACTGCGTACATAAGCATCCTGTTCCATTGGTGAAGAAACTACCGTTACAGATTTAGTCACCTGCTCAAAATAATTCAATGCCTGTTTGTAGTTTTCTTTTTTCATCCAGCTATAGCCTAAATTATATCTTGCTGCTGCAGGATTTGCCTCACCTTGTGTTGGTGCACTGCTTTGTAAATAAGCCGTAAAGTATTTTATTGCTTCATCATGTTTTTGATTGCGTAATGCGATCTCCCCTTTCCAGAAATTTACAAAAGGTAATATCGGGCCGGCGTATTGATCAGTTAATACTTTAGTCAGTAATTCATCGGCTCTTATGATTTGCTGGTCGTTGATATATTCCACTGCCCTGCCAAATAAAATACGTGGATATACTTTTTGCATGGCAACAGTTGGCTTGCCCATCGATTCATACAATTTTAACGCATCAGAAAAATTATTGGTATTTGCCAGCAGGCCTACCAGTAATTCTTTGGCTTCTGTTTCGTATTCGGAATTGGGATAATCGTTAAGGAATTTTTTCAATTCATTCAGCGCTATATCCTGGTAGCCCAGCTCGTATGAAAGCTTGGCATAAATAAAACGGGATACCTCCTGTTGTTTTGCATTGCTATTGTTGTAAGCGCAATATTGAAAAGCTGTACGGGCATTTGCTTTTTGGTTGGTTCTTAAATAACAATCTCCCAACAGGTACATACTGTTTTGTCCCAGCGAATCTTTTTGTCCACTTAATTGCTTAAAGCCTTCAATAGCTTTGGTTAACTGGTTGGCCTGGTAATAACAGTAACTCAGTTCGTACAACACTTCCTTATCAACTTTGTCGGTATTATTAACGTAGTACTCTAATAGTGGTAATGCTTTGGCAAAATTCTTTTTTTCAAAATGCAATTGGCCTATCAGCAGTTTCATTTCTTTTTCATAATACAAAGTGCCGCCTCTTGCCAAAACACTTTCACCATAACGTAATGCTTCATCTTTTTTGCCTTGGAAATAATATATCTCGGCAATATAATACGGTACTACACCTTTGTATTCATCTTTTGTTTCTACCAGTTTAAAAGCTTTTAAAGCTTCGTTGTACTGGCGGTCGTAATAACTTATAAATCCGTAATAATAATTAGCAGCAAAATAATATTTGTTATCAGGCAATTGATGAATTTCATCAAACAAAGGTTTGGCCTCGGCAAATTGCTTTAAATTAAAATAACAATATGCCCTTTCAAATTTAGCATCGGCAATTTCTTCATTACTTAAATTATCCAGCCCTGCCCGCTCATAATAATTTATAGCATTGTTAAAATCGTCTTTTGTAAAATAAAATTTAGCCAGGTGGTAACTCATCAGCTGGCGGCGTGGCTCGTTACTTACCACTTCTATATAGTGTCTGGCCTCATCTTCTGCTACAGGCTGCTGCAATTTTAATTCGCAAACAATATAATAGTAGCTTAAATCATCATTAATGTAGGTATGGTTGCTGATCCTGTTATCAGGATATTGCTCTTTAAGCACTTTTAACAGCGGATAAGCAAGGGCATACTGCTCCTTTACAAATAACTCTTTGGCATCTTTATACTTTTTTTCGGCGTCGGTAACAGTGTGAGTAGGCTGTGCAATTGCAGCAACAGAAAGCCCTGTTGCAAAAAACAGGGTTAACAATTTGTGTTTTATCATGTTGGTAAATTCGGGCATTTTTGCCGGTGTAAAATTAACTATATTGATACTTATTCAAATACTGTTCCAGTTTTATTGTGCATAAGTGGATAACTGTTGTAAGCTAAACGAAAGTATTTTTGTTTTGCTGTTAAGGATTTGATAAAATTGCAGCATCAAAATTCAATAACCGATAAACCAAAAAGAAAATGAAAAAATTATTATCGACGAAGTATTCTGCCGGCGCTTTCAGTACTGCAATGCTGGTGTTAAGATTAGGCCTTGGTATTTTAATGATGATGCATGGCTATAAAAAATTAGTTGACTTTAGCGGCACCACGCATTACATGCCAAGTCTTTTTGGGATGAGTACAACAATTTCTGCGGCATTGGTAATATTTGCTGAATTTTTTTGTTCTTTATTTCTGGTTTTAGGATTATTTACCCGCCTTGCTGCTATCCCATTAATAATAAGCTGCAGTATTGCTTTATTTAAAGTACATAAAGGAGATATTTTTGATAGTGGCGAAAAAGTAACCCTGTTCCTGGTTGGCTTTTTTGTTTTACTGTTGCTTGGCCCGGGCAGGGCAAGTGTAGACAGTATGATTGGAAAATAAAATAACAAAAAATGTTTGTAACCGAAACACAGCTCCGTATTCATTATGCTCTTACCGACCAGATGGGTGTGGTATATTATGGCCACTATGCACAGTTTTATGAAATCGGCCGTACCGAAGCCATCCGCCAGATCGGTTATACTTATAAAGAGATAGAAGCATTGGGTATTATTATGCCTGTGGTAGATATTCACAGCCGTTTTTTAAGGCCTGCAAAATATGATGACCTCATCACCATAAAAACTACTTTAAAAGAAATGCCTGCTCATCATAAAATTATTTTTCATGCCGAAATTTATAATGAGCAGGATGAATTGCTGAATACAGGAGAAGTAACTTTATTTTTTATTGATGCCAAAACCATGAAGCGTTGCGAAATGCCGGTGTCATTGAAAGAGAAGCTGTCACAATATTTTTAAACCCTGTTATGATCCGCTTTCCAGTTAGTAACAGCTTCCTTAATTTGCTTTTGAGAAAGGTTTTCGTCCACTGCTTTTTTTGCCAATGCAACAAATTCGTTATCGCCTGCAAAACGTAAACCTATTATCTGCGACATGCGTAAACGGCTGTCGAATGGTTTGCCCGTAGCAACAAAATGACGGAAATTTTCTTCGGCACGTATTGCCCTGTCCTGTGCTTTTAGTGCAAATGCCCTGGCAAACCAAAGCGTTAAAGCAACACCAGTAATAAGCGAAACTATCGCAAAAGCATTAAGCCTGCCACTACCGTCACTAAGAGTTCTTACAAAATGGATAATAGCTTGTACAAGCGGAAATATAATTGCAGTTGAAGCTACAAAATGAAATAGAGGTACCAGCCTGCCATGATTACCAAAATTTTGATCTGCCATAAAAGATAGTTTTGATGTATTGATTTTGTAAGCACTAAAGCTACTTTAAAATATCCAGCACCTTCCATATTTTTTCTCTTACTGTACCGGCATTACCATCAAAATTATTTACTATAAAAGAAAAACTGTATTCGGTACCGGCTTTACTCTTTATATAACCGGTATAACTTCTTACACCATTGATATAACCGTCTTTCATTTTTATGCCGTTCATTTCGGGCAGCGCATTATAAAAAGAAGTAAACCATTGTTGTTGCCGTGCATATTGCATCACTGTTACCAGCGCATTGGTGGTAATTCTATTGGCAGGCGATAAACCGCTGCCGTCAAACATATTTAATGCAGCTTTTTCAATACCTCTTTTACTCCAGAAATCTTTGATGATAGCAATGCCGGTATCAGTAGAACCGGATCTTATTTTTTCGTACGCAATGGTTTTTACAAATGCTTCGCCATAAAGATTCACACTCTTTTTTAAAAACCAATAGTTGATACTATCTAATTCAGGAGAAAGTACCGAATCGATAAAATGCGTTGCTTTACGTGCAGGCATATCATGTAAGGAACGTTCCAACGCAGAATAACTACTGCCTTTAAAAGTAATTTTATTCTTCACCAGGTAATTCAATAACTCAGTCCCTAATACCCTGGAGGGGTTGGGCATACTGCCTTTAATGGCAAAAGGTTTCTGCTGCTGTGGAATAGTGCCGCTGGTAGTAATAATATTTGAAAAGGGTGCTGCATAAATGTAAGCATTATCGCCGCTTCCGGCTTTTCCTGTACGGATATGATTATCGTACACCACATCAAAAATAAAAGGTTTTACCGAAGCAATTTCCGCAGGAAAGCCAACTTTAAGATCCGGTTGCAACAAAAGTTCATATTGATTTTCACGCCAGTTTACACTGTAACAACCTGCGCCATAATAATTGCCTATATCCTGCCATATCCACCCATCGGGTAAAACAGCTGTGCCGTATAAATAATCTTCCAGTACCAGGTCTTCTCCAAAACTATTGTAGCCATTCTTTTTTAAAGTATTTAAAACCCTTTTAAAAAAAGCAGTGTCGGTGGTACTGTTCCATCTTCCGCTTCCCAATGTCGGGTCGCCACTGCCGATCACAAACAAACAACCGGCATCACTTTTATCAATTTTAGATGAATAATCCTTTCCGATATAAGTTTTATACTGGTACTCCTTGCCCAGTAATTCAAACGCACTTACACTTGTTACCACTTTTTGGCAACTGGCAGGCGCCAAACCTGTTTGTGCATTTTTTTCAAAAACAGTTTTGCCCTTTTTACTATCCACCACGTACATGCTGATGATGGCATGTTTAAACTGTTCGTCAGCTTCTAACTTATTAATTGCGGCACCTAACTGCACTGTAATATTTTGTGCCATTGCTACCGAACAAATACAGGCATATAGTGTTAAGAAAATAGTTTTCACTGTTAAATAAATTTATTTCTCAAAGCTAAAAGAATTAAATTTGAGTATGGAAAATATTGTAAATGAGCCGGCTCCAAAATACAATTACATTTCACAGCAGGCATATTTAGAAATGGAAAGAGCTGCTTTAGATAAGCATGAGTACTACCAGGGTGAAATATTTGCCATGAGTGGGGCTTCTTTAAAACATAACCGGGTTTTCACAAACCTGTTTGGAGAAATCCAGAATAAGTTAAAGGGAAAAAGCTGCCAGCCTTACAGCAATGATTTGCGCATTCACATCCCAAAAAATACTTTATACACATATCCTGATATAAGTATTATCTGTGGCGAAGTTGAATTAACTGACGATAAATTTGATACTGCAACCAACCCAATTGTAATTATAGAATTACTTTCAAAATCTACCCGTAACTACGACAGGTTTGAAAAATTCTCTTTGTACAGAGAAATTGCATCACTTAAAGAATACATTCTTATTGATACTCAAAAATTGCATATTGAAAAACATATACGTAATGCCGATAACTCCTGGCAGCTTACTGATTATTATTCAATCTCAGACTCAATCACCATTTCTTCAGTAAATGTTACGGTAAGTTTAACCGACATTTATGCTGGAATTTCTTTTTAACAATTTTGTTTTTCAAACTTTATGATAAAAGCCTCCATCATCACCATTGGCGACGAACTTTTAATAGGACAGGTAATAGACACCAACAGCGCCTGGATGGCACAAACATTAAACAAAGCCGGCATACCGGTGGCAAGGCGTGTGGCTGTTGGCGATGTATGGGATGAAATATGGAATGCACTGGATGAAGAAAGCAAACAGGCACAAATTATTTTAATTACCGGCGGGCTGGGCCCTACATCCGACGATATTACCAAATCCTTATTGTGCAAATATTTTGGCGGTAAACTAATTGTGGATGAAGGCGCCAAACAAAACGTCATCAACATTTTTACAAAACTAAACCGGCCCATTATTGAACGCAATTTATTACAGGCCGAAGTGCCGGATGTATGCACCGTAATTGAAAACAAACGTGGCACTGCACCCGGTATGTGGTTTACCAAAGGCGAAACCATTTTTGTAAGTATGCCCGGCGTACCACACGAAATGAAAGGCATGATGGAAGACTATGTAATTCCGCAATTGAGCAAACTGTTTAAGTTACCTTCAATAGTACACCGCACTTTATTAACCGTCGGTGTGGGAGAAAGTTTTTTAGCCGAGCTGATAAAAGATTTTGAAACTGCATTACCACCACATATCAAACTGGCGTACTTACCCAATTACGGTATGGTGCGTTTACGTTTATCAACTTCGGGTTTTGATAAGGCAGCAATTGAAAAAGAAACCACAACACAATTTGAGCAATTGCAAAGCCTGGTAAAAAATTATCTGGTAACAACCGAAGATGAACCCCTGGAAAATGTAGTAGGCAAATTATTGCTGGCAAAAAATAAAACCATGTGTACAGCCGAAAGTTGTACCGGCGGCTATATTGCACACCTGCTTACTTCCATTGCAGGCTCCTCCGTTTTTTACGATGGCAGCGTGGTAAGTTATTCTTACGGCGCAAAAGAAGATTTGCTGGGTGTTGATCATCAAACTTTATTAAACAAAGGCGCAGTAAGTGAAGAAGTGGTGACCCAGATGGCCAAAGGCGCTTTACAAAATATAAAATCTAACTACGTGATTGCCGTTAGCGGTATTATGGGCCCCGGTGGCGGCATGCCCGAAAAACCCGTCGGCACCGTTTGGGTTGCTGTTGGCAACAGTCAAAAAATTGAAACACACAAATTACACTTCCGGTTCGACAGGGCAAGAAATATACAGTTGACTGCTGCTACAGCCCTGAATTTGTTGAGAAGGTTTATACTGGAGCAGGAATAAAAAGTTGGTGGTTGGTGGTTGGTAGTTGGCAGTTAGTAGATACACATCAACCATTAACTATTTTACTTACTTTTGCTTTGCCAGTACAACGATTGTTAACACTTAAACATTTTTATGAGTGTAGTAGATTTAGTAATGCCCAAACTGGGCGAAAGTATTATGGAAGCCACCATTTTAAAGTGGCATAAAAAACCCGGCGACACTGTTAAGCAGGACGAAACTGTTTTAGACATTGCCACCGATAAAGTGGATAGTGAAGTACCCTCTACAGCCGAAGGTGTAATTGAAAGCGTTTTATTTAATGAAAATGATGTGGTACCCATTGGTACCGTAATTGCAAAAATACGTGTGGGTGCCAATGCCGCCGTTTCAAATAATCAGCCTGCAGCACCTGCGCCACAGCCACAGTACGAAGAAGCTAAAGTGGTGGAAGAAATTCCTTATCAACCACAAACAACAAACCCCAAACCACAAACTACAAATGGCGGGTCCGCAATCCGCTTTTACTCCCCACTCGTTTTAAACATTGCACAGCAGGAAGGTATAAGTATGGCCGACCTGGAAAATATACCCGGCACCGGGCAGGACGGCAGGGTAAGCAAGAAAGATATTTTAGCTTATGTAGCTAACAAGGGAGAAGCTAAAAGCTATCAGCCGCAAACTATAAGTACACAAGCCCCTGTACAACAACTGTCAACTGTTAACCAGCAACTACCAACTACAAACTACCAACCTCCCACTGTATTTACCGGCAATGTAGAAGTAATTGAAATGGACCGCATGCGTAAGCTTATTGCCAAACACATGGTTGACAGTAAACACACCAGCGCACACGTAACCAGTTTTGCAGAGTGTGATGTTACCGGCCTGGTAATGTGGCGGGAAAAAGTAAAAAAAGATTTTGA
>JAYVJU010000353.1:0-11280 GCA_043769035.1 Ferruginibacter sp. | reverse complement strand
TTCATTTATACCTGTATTGTAACCCAACACACTTAATAAGTTTGGTGTTACAGGGCTTGGGCTTGTGCCTGGTATAAAATCATCGTACCACAAACCAATTGCTGCCAATACCACGCCACTTACTGCCTGTAATTCTATACGTGTTACATCATCTTCCAATCTTCTGCCATTAGGAAAACCATCCATATTTGGTATAAACTGAATACCGGTGTTGGTATTGTATCTTGAATCGAGCAAACCTAAAACAGCCGCCTGTACTAAACCTAAGGAACTAAAATCGGGTGAGTTGCGTGGCGTTGCAGGTACTGCCATATTAAGGCGCAGCATATCGCCGCCATTAGGTAAAAAATTATTTATAAAAGGTTTGCCCACTGCAAGCGGATTGCCTGCTTTGCCTGTAGCTAATTGGTATGGCGCTAAATTAGGCACACCGGTATGAAAGATGGGCCAAAGATCAACCGAACGTGGTTTATTGGGGCCGGGTAATAATAAGCCGCCAAAATTTGCTTCGCTTAATGCTGTGCCATTTAAAGCAGCATTCCCTTTAAGGCCATACAAACCATTTTGGCCATTTGCAAAACCAAACTGGCCCAGCGATTTTTTTTGAATTCTTAATGGCGCAAAAGCTGGCACCGCACCACCAAATTGTGCATCATCCATGTATAAAGCCAGCTCTGGATTATAAAAATAATTACCAAATTTATTTATTCTCGAAAGATCCTGATAAGGCGTTAACCTGTTCCATAAATCTTTATCGCCAATAGGCACTACTGCTTCGTTGGTTAAAGGCATACCCAAACGTGATACCTGAATCCATGGGCCGGAATAAGTTTCTCCGGGTTTACCATTGTCATTGTCCCGGGTATGCATTCTGTCATCATCATTGTATCCATATTTAGAAATTGGATTGATTGATGTAAACTGCTGCCTGCTTGCAGATGCCCAAACGCCAATTACAAAATTAGGGTCTAATATACTGCTGGCCTGCCTTACAGACTTACGGTCTTTTTGCAAAGTGCTTACGTCAACTTCTATTGCTATTGTAGAAACATTAATACATTTTAAGCCATCCTGCGATGAAGTTGGCCCCTGGCGTGGTGCATCTCCCAAATCAAAAATACCGCCTAAATCAACAAAAAAAGGATCGTCAACCGGACCGCAAAAAACCCTTTCGCCGCTGCTTGCAGTTTTAATAGCATTCTTCATTAGGGTTTCGTAATTGGGTGCATTTAAACCGGCACCGCCCTGTATCGACCTTTCGCCAACATTAGGTGGCGGCACCACACCTTTAGTTATGATGGTTCTGAATTTTCTTCCCCCATCCATACTTCTTTCTAAAGTGTAGGTGGTTTTAAGATTTTCTTTACCCAAACGGATATTGAAAAAAGTAGTAGGATCTTCATTTTTTCTGTCGAAAGTAAACCGGTAAATAATATCATCCCCATTGGAAGAAATATCATTGTCCACATGAATTTCGTAGCGAACATTTTCGCCAAAGTGGGCAAAGTTTGGACCACCCTGCGGTAATTGTAAAGGAATGTAGTTGGCAATAAGGATAATTTTGTCAGGGTCGGTTGGGCTTTTAAAAGCATAAACGTCGGTGTTGTCTGCCAGCGGATCATCTGCAATTAACGGTGCTTCTCTGTGGCTGGATGCCCACACCGGAAAAGTGTTTACAAACATAGCAAGCAGCATTATAGCTGCGTAAATTTTTTGTCTCATAAATTTTTTAATTTAAAAAGTGTGTAAATTTTACCTTAAGGATATTGCAGCATTAAAGGAGATTGCTTTTACAGGGGGAGAATTGGCATACCCCTCAGGTACGAGTAAAGAACCAGGATGGATTTAACTTTTAAATAAATCTTTTCGGTAATTATAAGCTTAAAAGCAAAAAGCGTAATATTAATTTCATATAATAATTACATTGCTGTAAATGAACCTCCCTTTTTTGTAACATATTCTTATCTTGTAAAAAAATAATTAAATGGCAACCGAAATAAAATGCCCCAGTTGTGGCCATCAGTTTGAATTGAATGAAAGCCTTAAAAATGAAGTGGAGAAAGAATTACGTGGCAAAATGCTCGACTGGCAAAAAAAGAAAGAAGAAGAGTTTGAAAAACAGAAATCTGTTTTAGTGGCCGATACGCAAAAGAAAGTACTGGAAGAATCTTCTTCGCAGGTAAAAGCATTGCAGGAAGAAGCTAAACTTAAAACGCAGCAACTGCAGGAGTTGCAGAAGAAGGAACTGGATCTGCTGAGAGATAAGAATGCACTGGAAGAGAAGCAGAAGAATATGGAAATGGAAATAGAAAAACGCTTTTTAGAAAAGCGGAAAGAGATTGAAGAAACTACCATAAAGCGGGAGCAGGAAATGTTTGACCTTAAGACAAAAGAATATAAACTGCAAATGGAGCAGCAGCAGAAGCTGATTGAAGAACTGCGAAGAAAAAGTGAACAGGGCAGTATGCAGCTGCAGGGTGAGAGCCAGGAAATTTTGCTGGAAGAGATACTTAAAGAGCATTTTCCGTTTGATATTATTGAAGAAGTGGGTAAAGGTGTGGAAGGTGCCGATTGCAGGCAACTGGTACGCAATAACAGCGGCGTGGTATGTGGTAGTATTATTTACGAAAGCAAACGCACCAAGGCATGGAGTAATAACTGGATAGATAAATTGAAAGCAGACAAACGCAGCAGCAGCAGCGATGTTGCTATACTGGTATCGCAGGTGTTTCCAAAAGATATGGAAAAGTTTGGTGAGAAAGATGGAGTATGGATATGTAATTTTAACGAGGTAAGCAGTGTTGCCTATTTATTACGTAATGGTATAATAAAAATACACGAAGCACAAAAAAGCCAGGAAAACAAAGGTGATAAAATGCAGCTGCTGTATAATTATTTAACCGGCAACGAATTTCGTGGCCAGGTAGAAGCAATAGTGGAGGGCTTTATGTCGTTAAAACAAAGCATAAGTAAAGAGCGGATACAAATGGAAAAAACCTGGAAGGAAAGGGAAAAGCAACTGGAAAAAGTTTTACTGAGCACCAGTGGCTTATACGGTTCGGTAAAAGGTATTGCCGGTGCTTCTATCAGCGATATTCCTTTACTGGATGGCAGCGATGAAGATGATATGGCCGATTAAATATTTTTATGCCCTTTGATACTACGTACCATATTTATACAACAGAAAAAAACACTGCTACCAATTACATTGTGCCGGGTGCAAAGGATACCGATATATACCTTGGCCCCGGGGAAGCTCCACCCGGACTGGGCAGTCTTGATTCGTTATATACCCTTTTAAGTAAGGCAGAAAAATTTGCACAGCCCGGCCAGTTAAAAAAAGAAGAACATTATGTTCCAAGCGATACAATGATCATTGCTTTTATAGCAATTTTTATTTTTATCCTTATCCGGGTTAAAAAAAATGTAAAAGAAGAGGAAGAGGAAGAGGTGGAGGAAAGCAGCTCAAATACTTTCAGCAGCAGCTCCACTAAAAGATATAATAAAAACACCCCTTCATATCTTACTTACTATGGCGAAACCTTGAATTTTACTGATGTTGAATTGATAACAATTTTAAACAAAAGGTTTCCTTATTACAAAGTATTGTCGCAGGTACAAAAACGAAAGTTTACTGAAAGGCTGCAGGTTTTTATTGCAGATAAGATATTTAAGATACATGATACCAAAGGGTATAAAGAAATGCCGGTACTTATTAGTGCAGCTGCTATTCAGTTAACATTTGGGTTGGATAAATATATACTGCCCAACTTTAAATACATACATGTTTACCCCGAAGAATTTTTAGGTGTACACCCAAGTATACGTGTGCTGGAAGGTAATGTAAGCGGCCACGCCATTAACCTTAGCTGGAAACATTTTTTGCAAGGTTATGAAGATACCACTGACGGACAGAATGTTGGCTTGCATGAATTATCCCATGCTTTGTATTACCAGACTTTTGTTGTTGAAGAAAATGTGGACCGTAATTTCAGAGATACCTTTGATGATTTTAATAACTATGGCAATAAAGTATTTCTAAAGGAATCGCAGCCGGATAATGATCTGTATTCGGACTATGCATTAAAAAACTTTCAGGAGTTTTGGGCAGAGAGTATAGAAATATTTTTTGAAAAACCCCATCAATTAAAAAATAATTACCCGGAATTATATAATGCACTGGCTTTACTGCTTAATCAAGATCCCTGTATAACTGCTTCGGAAATATAATACCTAAAACGCATAACCAAAACTTAGCAACACCTGAGGCATTATTGCAGACTCGTTATAAGTTTTAGTAATTGTTACCCCATTATTAGTATCGTTACTTTTATTGTTTGAGTAGGCGTATGCCATACCACCGCTTGCCTCAAAAGAAAACCCACTTTTAAAAACCCAGTTGTGACCAAATACAAAACCGGCACTAAGCTGCTTAATATCATCGCTGTTTTTAAAGGAATAAGTAACTGGTTGGGGCGGGTTACCGGTAAAGTAGGTATAACTGTACTCATTTTTATATTTTAAAATCCCAAATTTTACCGTCGGCGAAATAAAAAGTCCGTTAATACCGGTACGGTTTTTCGAAATATATTTTCTGTAAGCAAAATTTAAACCTACTCCTGAAGTTTTATCTCCATCAGAATTATTTACCCTTGGCAAAAAACCAATTTGAATAGATTCGTTTGTGCCTACCTTTTTTTCCCAGCTAATTGAAAATGGAAATTCATCTGGATAAAAATAAGTATTAACACCAAGTTTTAATATTTGTGTGTGGTTTGTTGATTGCCGTTTGGTTGATTGAGAAAAAGCGGTAATAGAAATAAATAGAAATGCAGCAGTCAGGGCTTTTATTTTGTTCATAGCGTAGTTGTTTGTGCAAATATAGTATTGCCTGGTATAAAGCAATTGCTTTAAATGTTAATATTATCATATAGGTAATAGCTACCTAAATTGATAGCATTACGGGTAACTTAATAGCCAGGTTAAAAAATTATTATTGAAATGCAGGTAATGTACCTGTAGTGGAATTTCTTTATTAAATAAACAATGCACCACGCCTTCATCCTGCTTTTCTTCAATGGACTGTATATTGATATGTTTAATAAAATCCACTCCCCCGGAGCCCTTCCATTTATACACCGATTCTTTTACACTCCAAAGCAGGGTTGCTGTTGTATTGATATTAGTTGGGTGGAGTAAAGTTTTTTCCTGCCGGGATAAAAATTTATGAATGATCTTTTCAATCTTATCATTTACCAGCTCCACATCCACACCCACTCGATATTCTTTGCTAACAATAACAGCAGCATAATCTCCGCAATGCGAAATGGAAAAATGATAGGCTTCATCTTCTAAAAAAGGTTTACGGGTGTCGGCAATTTTAATGAGTGCTAAGGGAAAATCTGGATACAGCTCTTTTAATAAGTACCTGCCGGCCAGATGTTGCAATCTCTTACGCCAATGTGTAATTTCTTTTTGCAGAGGCACCTGTTGTAAAAAGAAATCTTCTGCTTCGGTAATATGCCAAACACCCATTTTGGTTACTGCGTTAATATTTTGTTGATAAACCAGCGGCATTTAAACAATTTTAGATTGAATATTTGCGAAAGATAATGAATACACGAATTATAAAAAACGAATTACACGAATTATATAAATTAACCAGTTAACTAATAAACAAATTATGATCTTAAGCGACACCAGGATTTTAGAAGAAATTGAAAAAGGCACTATCAAAGTTGTTCCTTACAACAGGCAGGACCTGGGTAGCAACAGTTATGATGTGCATTTGGGAAAAGACCTTGCCCGTTATGTTGATAAGGAATTAGATGCCAAAAAGCATAATGCCATCGAACATTTTGAAATACCTGATGAAGGTTATGTGCTTCAGCCGCATGAGTTTTATTTAGGCGTTACGGAAGAATATACCGAGACTCATGCCCACGTTCCTTTTTTAGAAGGCAAATCTTCTACTGGCCGTTTAGGTATTGATATTCATGCAACAGCCGGTAAGGGTGATGTAGGTTTTTGTGGTAACTGGACGCTTGAAATTTCGGTAAAGCAACCGGTAAGAGTGTATAAAGGAATGCCTATCGGCCAATTGATTTATTTTCCTGTTGATGGAGAGATTGAAGTAAAATACAACCAAAAGAAAAATGCCAAATACAGCGGGCAGATAAATAAACCAGTGGAAAGTATGATGTGGAAGAATAGTTTTTAATTCAGCTTCCAAATAGCATAATTCAATACTGAAGCAAAACTTACCCAGCAGATATAAGGCACTAAAATCCATGCCGCAGTGGAAGATATTTTTCCAAACCAAAGAATGGTAAATAATATTGCCAGCCACATTACTATAATTTCTGCAAAAGCCCAGCCGGGTTGCTGCAGTTTAAAAAAGATAAGCGACCAAAAAAAGTTAAGCGTTAATTGTAGTACAAACAAAAAGATAGCGGTTTGTTTTACCGATGAAGAGATGGTTTCTGTTCTCCAAACCAGATACAAAGCAATCCCCATCATAACGTAAAGCACTGTCCATACCGGGGCAAATATCCAGTTGGGTGGATTGAACCATGGCTTGTTTGCTGTAGCATACCAACCCTCTACACCCGAAGAAGTAAAATAGCCTGCAATGCCTCCCACTAAAAGTGGAATTAAAATAGAAATAAATAATTTCATGTATCTATTAACAGTATAACTGGAATATAGTTTAACTAAAACTGCTTATATCTTCCCGAATTTTTTATAATACGCAATTAAAAAACTGGTTACTTCATCATAACTCAATACGCCTTGGGGTTGTTGGTTGCGCTCTAAATATTTTCCATACATCCAGCGTATAACAGGTTCTACAGGGTTTTTATGACGCCGGTTAAACTCACGCCACTCTTTTAAATCTGCTTTTATTTCAGGAATCAGTTGATTGGCATAAGATCTTGCACTTACAGAATCGCTGTTAAAAAGATTGCGGTTGCTGTATAAAAACAGGTCGAGATAAACGGAGTATTGGAACTGTTTATCAGGCGATGCACTGGCAGCCAGGTAACCCACAAAATTGGCTTCCATTTCTTTGGCATAACCTAACTGGTGCGCCACTTCGTGGCAGGCTGTAAAAGGCTGAGAAAATTTAGGAACAGTGGTATTAACCTGTCCCTCGCCGGTAAAGGGATTATAGTAACCCAGAAAACCAACATAATTACCCAGCCAACCCCAAAGCGAAGGTTTAAGTGACTGGTGCTGATAGTTTAAAAAAGGATAACTGCTGTTTACTGCGGCGTATGATTGTTGCACTTTTACAAATAATTCTTTTGTAGACAGGGGAGCGGTTTTATTATTTACCAGGTACTGTTTGCTGCTGTTTACTTTTTCAATTAAAAGCTCATTAATGTTTTTTAATTCTTCAGGGCTGTATTTATCCATTTTAAGCTCCAATTGGTAGGCAATGCCTTTTCGGTTATAATTAATGCCCCAAAAACTGTTGAACACAATGTAAATCAGCAGAAAAAGGATTAATATTTTAAGACATCTTGTGGCAAACCCCTTCCATGTGGCCTGTTTTTTATACAGCATCTTTATACCCTTTATTAATTTCCAAAGCACCCAAATACCAAACAGGCCATACAGCCAATCGCCAATACTAAAAGGTATCCATCCAAATACAAGCCTTAACAGGGTTACTAAACCGGGATAAATGCCTGTTGAATAGCCATCTTCCACCCTTAATTCATCAGCAGCATATACCCTTATCAGTATAACAAATACCAGCAATACCCCAATAAACAACCATTTTTTCTTATATTTCATACCAGCCTTAAAAATAGTAAAAGCCCTGTAAATAGCAGCAGCAGTATAAAATATCGAAATTCAAACCAAAAATCACAAATTTTTACCTTACCTTTGCCGTCCTTTAAACCATCCGTAATGGCTAATAAACGGGAATTTGAGATAGCTTTTGTGGGATTGAAGCCCGGTATTCATGAGTTTAATTACGAGGTGGATGATAAGTTCTTTGTTGATAAAGGGGTTATAGATTTTACAGGCTGCCATGCCAACATTAAATTATCACTCGACAAAAAAAGCAGTTTTATGCTGCTTAAATTTGAAGTGGGCGGTAAGGCAGATGTAACCTGCGACCGGTGTGGAAACCCATTACCCATGGACATCTGGGATGAGTTTAACATGCTGGTAAAGCTGGTGGAAAACCCCGATGAGATGAATGACCAGGAAGAAGACCCTGATGTGTTTTACATTTCCCGGACCGAAAGTCACATCAATGTGGCCAGCTGGATCTACGATTTTGTGCTGCTGAGTTTTCCTATGCAAAAGATGTGCAGCGAAGAAGCAATGGGTGGGCCGCAATGTAACAATGAAGTACTGGAAAAGCTAAGGGCAATGGAAGTAAGGGAGCAGGAAGCCAACAGTAACCAGTTGTGGAAAGGGTTGGAACAGTTTAAAAGCAAAGCAAAGAAAAAGAACAACTAACAATTAAAAACGAACAATAAAAATCATAAGTCATGCCAAATCCAAAAAGGCGCCATAGTCAGCAACGCAGTGCAAAAAGAAGAACGCACTATAAAGCAGTGGAAACAACTTTAAGTGTTGATAAAACAACCGGCGAAACACATGTACGCCATCGTGCCCATGTAAGTGAAGGAAAATTATTTTATAAAGGAAAGCTGGTAGCAGAAAAAGCGCCTCTAAAAGCCTAATTATATTTTCAACTTTGCGTTCTAAACTCTAAATTCGTTTACGGATATGGAGTTTAGAACTTTTTATTTAAAGCAATTGAAATGAATATAGGACTAGATATGATGGGTGGCGACTTTGCGCCACTGGAAGCTGTAAAAGGAGTTGCTGAATTTTTAGCCGCCAATTCTGACGATGTACACCTCACTTTAATTGGAGACGAAACACAAATAAAGACTCATATTGCTGCACAGCATATACCGGCAGATAAATACACTATCGTTCATACCACACAGGTAATTGAAATGAACGAGCATCCCACCAAAGCCTTAAAAGAAAAAAAAGATTCTTCCATTGCTATAGGATTTTATTTACTGGCCACCGGCAAAACCGATGCATTTATCAGTGCAGGTAATACAGGCGCTATGATGGTAGGTTCTTTATTCAGCATTAAAGCCATTGAAGGTGTGTTACGCCCCACTATTGGTGCCTATATGCCCCGTGAAGATGGCACTTTAGGTTTATTGCTTGATGTTGGATTAAATGCAGATTGCAAACCCGAAAACCTGAACCAGTTTGCAGTACTCGGTTCTTTATATGCACAGCACATTTTAAATTTTGATAATCCTAAAACAGGCCTGGTAAATTTAGGCGAAGAAGAAGGTAAGGGCAACTTACTGGCACAGGCTGCTTACCCCTTGTTAAAAGAAAATAAACAACTCAATTTTATTGGCAATATAGAAGGCCGGGATATTTTAATGACCAAGGCCGATGTATTGGTTTGCGAAGGCTTTACCGGTAACGTGGTGTTGAAAATGGCAGAAAGTATTTACGATATTGTAAAACGCCGCAACATTAACGACGAACATTTTGACCGGTTTAATTTTGAGCAATATGGTGGTGTACCCGTACTCGGCGTAGCCAAACCAGTTATTATTGGCCACGGCATTTCTCATGCCACTGCATTTAAAAATATGATACGCATAGCAAAGCGTATGATTGAAACTAAGCTTTTAGAAAAGATGAAAGATAGTTTTACAGCGCAGGCTTAGGAGGCATTGTTCATCATCGTTGCTGCTATAGCAAGATCACATATACATTATAAAATTATTGTTTTTTTTATTTGATTATTGTAACAACTGCAGCAGTTATTACTGGTTTATTCTGTTGCAGATTAAAATAGTAAACATGACACCCAAAGAAGTATTGAAAACATGGATAGCTGCTTTCAACAGGATTGATATTGAAGCGCTTGCAGACCTGTATAGCGAAGATGCTGTTAATCACCAGGTGATTACCGACCCACTGGTTGGTAAGGCTGCCATAAAAAAAATGTTTACCGATGAATTTGCCCGGGCAGAAATGGTGTGTATTGAAGAAAATATTTTTGAAGATGGTGAATGGGCCATACTGGAATGGAAAGACCCTAAGGGATTAAGAGGCTGTGGTTTTTTTAAGATACA
Source organism: Ferruginibacter sp. (assembly GCA_043769035.1). Taxonomy (GTDB): domain Bacteria; phylum Bacteroidota; class Bacteroidia; order Chitinophagales; family Chitinophagaceae; genus Ferruginibacter. The sequence goes on along the minus strand of JAYVJU010000353.1, from coordinate 1,132 downwards.
AAATGATAAGATCGTTTTTCAGCGTGGTTATTTTGACCAGCTCTCTTTTTATAAACAGCAAAATATTCCTTTTTAAATCTTTCCGCTCATCCAAAATATTTGCCCATCTTTTTTATTAGTGCTACTTTGAATTTTTAATAACCAAAACAATTATAGTAATGAGAAAACAATCTATTGTTTTAGCGGCTTTTAGTTTGTGTACTGGTTTTGCATTTGCACAAACTGATGCTATTTCCAAAATAAAAAATGAAGGATTAAAGCAATCCAAAGTAATGGATTTTGCTTTTCATCTTACCGATGTAAGCGGACCAAGACTAACTAATTCACCTGGGTTTTTTAGGGCAGCCAACTGGGCAAAAGATGAACTTACAAAAATGGGGCTGGTAAATGTTGCGCTTGAACCATGGGGCGATTTTGGAAAAGGCTGGGAACAGAACCGCTGCAATCTTTCTGTAACCGCACCATATTATTTTCCTGTAATCGCCATACCAAGGGCATGGACAGGCAGCACACCCGGTAAAAAAACAATAAGTGCTGATGTAATCATTATCAATGCAAAAGATTCAGCAGAACTGTACCAGAATTACTCGGGTAAAATAAAAGGGCAGATTGTAATGCTGTATTCGATGGATACTTTAAAACCTTCTTTTACTGCAGATGGAGCAAGATATACTGATGAAGCGTTGTTGAAGATGGCCAACTCTAAACCCGATACGGCACGCCGGCAGGGAGGAGGTAACAATAATTTCAATTCGCCGCAATTTGCGGCCATGCGCCAGCGGCAGTTGCTGTTACGCCAGATGAATGATTTTTATAACAAAGAAAAACCAGCGTTGGTACTAAGCATGAGCCGCAGTGGAAACGATGGTACCCTGTTTGTACAGAATGGAGGAAGTTATGCAAAAGATGGTGTAAATAATTATGCCTACGTAATGTTATCAAGCGATGATTATTTAAGAATACAACGCCTGGTTACTGTAGGGCAAAAAGTAACTATGGATGCAGATGTAAAAACAAGTTTTTATGATACTGACCTTAAAGGATATAATGTAGTTGCTGAAATTCCCGGTACCGACCCTGTTTTAAAAGATGAGTTGGTAATTATTGGCGGGCATTTAGACAGCTGGCAGGG
>JAYVJU010000352.1:0-11010 GCA_043769035.1 Ferruginibacter sp. | reverse complement strand
ATAGGTTTTACCATCATCCTCTTTTTCTCTTAAGTCATTAATGTGTATGGTTATTTTCCTGTTTAAAAAAGATAATTCTCTTAAACGTCCTTCTAAAATTTCTCTGTTGTAAATGCCCGATGTAAAAATGGTAAGATCAGGCCAAAACTGAACCTTAGTGCCATGCGTATCGGATGTGCCGATTTCTCTCACTGAATATTGAGGAATACCGGTTGCATATTCCTGTTCGAATGTTTTGCCATCCCTGTTAACCGTAACGATCAATTTACTGCTTAATGCATTTACGCAACTCACACCCACACCGTGTAATCCACCCGATACTTTATAGGAGTCTTTATCAAACTTACCGCCGGCATGAAGTACTGTCATCACCACTTCTAAGGCGCTTCGGTTTTCTTTGGTGTGCATTCCTGTGGGGATACCACGGCCATCATCTTCTACAGTAATGGAATTATCTTCATTAATAGTTACACTTATATTTTTACAATGCCCGGCAAGTGCTTCATCAATGGAATTATCTACCACTTCGTAAACAAGGTGGTGTAAACCCTTTACACCAATATCGCCAATATACATGGCGGGGCGTTTACGTACTGCTTCCAATCCCTCTAAAACCTGGATACTATCGGCGCCATAACTGGCTTTTTGCGCTGCGGTTCTTTCAATCGTTTCTGTGCTCATAAATAGGTGAAAATCGGTTTATTTTTTTGTGAATTTGATTATGTGCAAATATAAGAAAAATCAAGGGTCTAAGGGCTATTAAACAGTGTTATAACCGGGCTATTTGTATATATTTTGTCCACAATAAGTGAATTGCCGAAAAGCGGAAAAATTTATACCGGATACCCTGCTGCTTTACCCTTCGCCTTTTGTTCCGTATCTTTGTTGTTGAAACAATGAAAGAGCATACCGACATATTACAAATGGCTTATAAACAGCCGATGATGCATGACCAGTTGCAGCTATTGCAACATAAGGAAAAGCAGATACCGGGCAGTATAACCTATTCTATAAAAAGATATGCCAGAAATACGCAGTGGAATATTGAAGATGTAGGCATGATTACTTATCATACCGAAAAAAATAATCCTGCCGAAAATTATATAGAACTTAAATTTTGTGTGAGCGGCAATGTGTACTGCCGTGAAAAAAAGACGGAATGCGATTATTGTAAATTTAATTCATCAAAAACCTGTGTTGAAAAAGTGGACAGTGTAGATGTACTGAGTTTCAGTTTTTCACCCTCTTACCTGAAACAATTTGCCAGCGGCAAAAAAGATGCTACACTATCTGATAATGTTTTGTCGTTTAAACACAATACATCTTTTAGTAAAACTTTACCCCTGTGTGGTAAAACACGCCTTGCCATTGAAGCCTTATTGAATCATACCTATACTGACAGCTTAGAAAATATTTTTTTAAATGCCCAGACACAAATTCTTTTGCTGTACAGCATGGATTGTATGATGGGAGACCCTGAAGAAAAATTTACCTGTAAGTTTTTAGCTAATTCAGATGACAGGGAAAAAATATCTAAAGCAAGAGAAATTTTACTGCAGCATATTGGCGAACCACTAACCATCAAAGCGCTTAGTCGTAAAGTTGCCATTAACGAATGTTATCTTAAAAAAGGGTTTAAAGAATTATTCGGTACCACCATATTTGATTTTTATCAAACCCAAAGAATGGAACATGCCAAATATTTATTGTACGATAAAGGCCTTAGCGTAACTGAAGTATCTTCTTTATTGGGTTACTCTTCTATCTCTCACTTCAGCACTGCATTTAAAAAGCATACGGGTATAAAGCCATGTGAGTTGCTGTTGCGCTAAAGAAATCAGGGGGAAAGTAGATACGCTCCTCAATTTTATTTGCTCCACCTATTTTATTCGTTAAATAATTTTATCAGGCTGGCAGATTTCATTTCTGTATCAGCATATTCCACCATTTGCTGCAGCCCCATCAACTCCTCTTCGCTCAACAAAAAGCAAATACCATCCGAAGGTGTTTGTATAACAACAGATTTTATTTTTCTACTGGCAGCTGGTTGCCTGTTTTCGGTAATCTGTAAAAGATAACGCCTGAAATTTTCAAAATCTTTATGAGTAAACGTTACCATAAGGTTGCCAAAACCTGCCTGTATTTTTTTGCATTCGTTACATTCTACCACATAACCAATACTATCATCGTGAAACCAGGTTTGATAATTACACATACTTGTAAATTTTACCAAAAATGATAAAAAAGGAATTGGTGCTCATGCCCTATCAGGAAAAGCATTTACGCAAAAAGGAAACTGGCAAATTGCTGACAAATCACCGGTTGAAGTATTACATCCTGCAGAAAAAATTGTTATTTTCTGATTATTATTTATAGTAATTTAGAAGTATCATTTTCACTTTTCAATTCTTAATTTATGTTATCAAAATCTATGCAGGATGCTTTAAATAAGCAGGTTTTAATGGAAGCGCAATCATCACAAGCATATCTTGCAATGGCAAGCTGGGCCGAAATACAGCCGGGTTTAAAAGGTGTAACAGAGTTTTTTTTCAGGCATAGCGATGAAGAAAGGATGCATATGCTTAAACTGATGCACTTTGTAAATGAAAGAGGTGGCTTTGCATTAATACCGCAACTGGCACAGCCCACACTTACTTTTGTATCGCTTAAAAAAGCTTTTGAAGAATTGATGAAGCATGAGCTGGCAGTAAGTGCAAGCATTAACGAGTTGGTTGACCTGGCACTTAAAGAAAAAGATTATGCCACCCATAATTTTTTACAATGGTATGTAATGGAGCAAATGGAGGAAGAGCGCCTTGCCAGGGAATGTAATGATAAACTGGAAATGATTGGCGACGATAAAAGCGGCCTTTATTTATTTGACCGTGATATTATGACGATGGATGCCGGCGGCAAGAAAAAATAAACTTTCACATTTTTATAAAAGCCCTCTTCAACAAGTTGAAGAGGGCTTTTTTTGTCATACAAAAGTCTGTTTCCTTATTCCGTAAACCGTTTTCCCGATTAAGAGATAAAAAAACAGGAATGTGCTTCACCTTTGCCGCCGACTAAAATAATATTATGACCAAAACTATCTTAACCCTCTGCTTATTAATGGCTGGCCTGCAGTTAACAGCACAGCAAAAAAGTGCCAGTGCCCCTAAAACTGCTGCTCATTCTCCTGCAACCCTTGCAATAAAAGGCATAGTACGCACCAGCGATGGAAAACCAGCCGGGCTTGTAAATGTGCTTATAAAAGAAACAAATACCGGCACTGCAACCAATGAAGCCGGTGAATATTTTTTTTATGATGTTCCCGAAGGGAAATACACACTTGTTGTTTCTTTTGTTGGATTAAAAACTGTGGAAACCGCTGTAGAAATTAAAAAAGGAGAAACTATTTCTCAAAACATAGTGCTGTTTGAAAATAAAACAGAGCTGGATGAAGTGGTTGTTAACTCAACTACTAATGTAAATGAAAAAATTACTGCTGTAGGTAAAGCAGGTATTAAACCCATGGATTTACCACAGGCGGTAACTATTATTGGTGAGCCCATCATCCGCAACCAGCAGGCACAGCGCCTTAGTGATGTAATTAAAAATGTAAATGGAGTTTATTTAGGCACCACCCGTGGTAATACACAGGAAGCCTTTTATGCAAGAGGCTACAGCTTTGGTAACAACAACATGTTTAAAAATGGGTTTCGTATAAACAGTGGTGCTATGCCAGAAGTAAGCTCACTTGAAAGTGTGGAAGTGCTGAAAGGAAGTGCGGCTATTTTGTATGGCAACGTTGCAGCAGGCGGTATTGTAAATATGCGTAAAAAAAAACCAAAATTTTCTTTTGGTGGCGAAGTAAGTATGCGTACCGGAAGTTTTGATTTGTATAAACCTGCCATTGACATTTATGGCCCTCTATCAAAAAAAATTGCTTTCAGAGTAAACGGTACTATAGAATCTGCAAACAGTTTTAGAGATATTGTAACATCCAAAAGATATTACATTGCTCCATCTTTATTATTCAACATTGGAGATAAAACAACCTTGCTGGTACATGCCGATTATTTAAAGCATGATTTTACTCCCGACTTTGGTATTGGTACTATTGGCACCACATCTTCAACCAATGTAGGAAAAATTATTACCCCAGTACCACGTTCAACATTTATGGGTGCCAGCTGGCAATATACACATACCACACAATCTACTGTGGGGGCCGAAGTAAACCACCAGCTTAACAGTAACTGGAAATTAAGTGCCGGTATATCAAAAGCCTATTACCACAGAGATTATTTTTCGATAGAGAGAATACAGGCAGACCCAACCGGAAAATGGAAACGACCGCTGGGTAAATTTGATAACAAAGAAGATTATTATGCAGCGCAGGTAAATGTAACGGGAGATTTTGCAACCGGCAATGTAAAACATAAACTGCTGGCAGGTGCCGATGCCGACCAGTATTATTCCGCTAATCTAACCTCTGCCATTACAGGTGTTATTTACGACAGTATTAATGTTTTAGACCTTTCAAAATATGTTCAGCGTACCGATATACCCACTGCCGTATTCAGCAACCGTGCAGAAATACCGGTGTTCCGTTTTGGTGGCTATGTGCAGGATTTAATTTCTATTACAAAAAAATTGAAAGTACTGACTGGTGTACGTTGGTCATATCAGCAAACAGAACAAACAAAAACAACCTACCTGTTAAAAAATGATTCAACTGCTTACAGTGGCAAAACATTAATTGATAAAGCTTTTTCTCCCAGGTTGGGTTTGGTATACCAGCCAACAGAAAAAATGTCTGTCTTCGCCAGCTATGCTAATTCGTTTACACCTAACACTGGTACCGATATTTATTTCAATGCCTTAAAACCATCCATTATTGATCAGTTTGAAATAGGTATTAAAAACGATTTCTTTGATAAAAAGCTAAGTGCTAACCTTACACTTTATCAAATTAACAATAGCAATTTTGCAGTAATTGCTTTGGAAGATGCAAATGGTAATGCTAATACCAATACTGCTATTAAGCAACTGAGCGGCCAAACCATCAGCCGTGGTGTGGAAGTTGATATTCAGGGCCGCCCCATAGCAGGATTATTTGTGGTGGCCGGTTACAGCTATAACAATATGTTTTATAACAAAACCAACAAAGGAAGCGGAAGTTTTATTGAAGGCCAGCGTTTGGTAAATACACCACAGCATACCGCCAACGCTTCTGCTTTTTATACAGTAGAAAAAGGAACTTTGAAAAATTTAAAACTGGGTGTGTTATTTAATTACACAGGCGAAAGAGTTGTAGTATGGAATGATACCTACCAGGCAAATGGAAGTATACTAAACCGCAGTTTTGGTGTAGATGGATTTAGCACTATAGATGCCAGCATCGGCTACAGTTTTAAAAAAATAGCTGTACTGGGAAAGCTGGTGAATATTGCCAACACGTACAATTATTATATTCATGAAAACTACAGCATCAACCCAATTGCTCCACGCAGTGTTGTAGCAACTGTATCATATAAATTTTAATTAAAAAAGTAATTACTCATACAGCAATCGTTAAAGCGGCAAACAATGCCACGCTTTCTGTTTCTACAGAAAGCGTTTTTGTTTTGTCACCATAAAGTCAGTTTCCTTTTTGCGTAAACAATTTTCCCAATTGCACAGCAATACTGTAACAGTAAAAAATATTTTTGCTGGCAGAAACTGTAACACTTTTTTTGTCATCAGATTGTCATTTGGATTTTATTATTTCTTCTTTACAATTCTGTGATAAAACTCCTTTTTTACTGCAGCAACTTTGCAGCGCAAAATTAATTTATGAGAAAAATTTTCGTTTCGCTCTCTTCCGTTTTAATTGTATTGAATGCCACAGCACAGCAAAAAGACACCACCGTAGCCAAAGAGCTGGAACAGGTTGTTGTAACCGGACAATATCAGCCGCAGTCAGCAAAAAATTCTGTGTATCAGGTTCGCACTATTAATAAAGACCGCATACAAAAACAAGGCGCTGTTAATTTACAAACTGTACTAAGTAATGAATTAAACATACGTTTTAGTCAGGATGTTGCCACTGGCGGCAGCGATATTACACTGATGGGTTTAAAAGGGCAAAACGTAAAAATTTTAATTGATGGTTTACCTATGACAGGCCGCCAGGGTGTAAGCAACGAAATAAACATTAATCAAATAGACATTAACACCATTGAGCGTATTGAAATTGTAGAAGGCCCAATGGCCGTAGTATATGGCAGCGATGCACTGGCTGGTGTAATAAACATCATTACCAAAAAAGCTGCGCCGGAAAAATGGAGCGTTACAGCACGCCTGCATGAAGAAACTGTTGGAAAAGAATATGGCACTGAACAGGGCATACACAACCAGTATGTGGGTGCCAGCACACGTTTTAAAAATTGGGAATTGGGTGGTGGTTTTGGCCACAATTATTTTGGTGGTTGGAAAGATACTGCTGTTGACAGAGAACTTGTTTGGCATAAGAAAGACCAATTGCTGGCAAATGGTTTTATTGCTTATCACAAAGGAAAAATAAGCCTGCGTTACAGGTTTGATGGGTTAGATGAAGTGATTACCAACCCCGGAAATTTTATAAGCCCTTATCAGGCTGCGGCCGATACACTTGCAAATGACCAGGAGTATTTAAGCCACCGTATGATGCACCAGTTGCAGGGCAGCTATAATGTAAACAACAATGTAAATGTGCTGCTGCAATCAACCTATACAGATTACAGCCGTCAGGTATTTTCAACCACCGTTAGCAAACGCAGTGGCAAAGTAAGTATTAACAATGCAGCCGGTGCACAAAGCACCGTTAACTTTGGCGGTTTTACTTTACGTGGTCTGGTAAACTACCGCATATCTCCTGTGGTGGCATTGCAACCGGGTATTGATGTAAACCTTGAAAGTGGTGAAGGCGAAAAATTAAACGCAGGCAAAAACAGTATTGATGATTATGCTTTTTTTCTTACTTCAGAAATTACACCTTCTTCAAAAATTAATATAAGGCCGGGCCTACGCATGGTAAAAAACTCAGTGTATGATGCGCCGCCGGTTATCCCTTCTTTAAATGCAAAATTTGCTGTTACAAAAAATACAGATATACGCATTGCTTATGCAAGAGGTTTCCGCTCTCCTTCTATACGGGAACTGTATTTTAATTTCTTTGATGCCAATCACCAGATTGAAGGCAATCCCAATTTAAAAGCAGAAACATCCAACAGTTTTACCGCTTCTGTAAACTGGAAAAAAATATCTCCTAAACAAGTGGTGTACAGCACAGTGGTAAGTGGTTTTTACAATGCAGTTAAAAATTTAATTGACTATGCACAAAGCCCAACAAACGCCAACAATTTTACATTACTAAATGTAAGCGACAGCCGCAATGCAGGGGCCAGTATAAACACCGTAGTAAAATACAAACAATGGAATATGGCTGTAGGTGCTGCTTACACCGGTTTTTATAACGACTACTCCGAAACAGATGCAACATTGCCACAAATGCAATGGAGCCCCGAAGTAAATACAACTGCAGGCTACAGTTTTTTAAAAGCCGGGCTTGATGTAAACCTGTTTTACAAGTTTACCGGCAAACGCCCTTTTTACGTACAGCAAACCCAGGGTTTTGCATTAAGCAAAGTAAACAGCTATAGCATGGCAGACTTTACTGTAAACAAAAAACTGGGCAAATACCTTGTATTAAATACCGGCATACGCAACCTGTTTAACGTAAGTTTTATTAACAGCACCGTACAATCAAACGGTGTACACACCAACAGCGGCACACGCAGTATTGCAAATGGCCGTTCGTTTTTTACAGGCATAAATTTTAACTGGAATAAAAAATAATTTCTAAAAGTAAAATAACAACAACACTATGAACCGGATTTATTCTTTAAGACTATTTACATTAATAACTGCAGCAGCTGTTTTATTTACTGCCTGCCGCAAAAGAGATGCTGCAGAAGCAGACACACTGGTAAATTTTGAAACCAATGCAGTAGGTATTACCGCAGCAGAAACCAGTGCCACACTAAAACTAAAAACTACGGCAGCAGTAAAACAAAACACTGTTGTTGTTATAAAGCTAACTAACGTTAATGCAGTTTATGGTACTGATTACACTACAACTCCGGCAGCTGTAAGCGGAGAAATAAGCCTTACGGTACCAAGTGGTAACAACGAAGTACCGTTTACCATAAATAAAGTAGCAGGTGTTTTGTATGATGGTGATGAAAAAGTGCAGATAGATATTTACAGCAGCGCACAACCGGTAATTATTGGTGCCAGCAAACAACTCAATGTAACGTTTGCAGAACTGGTTGCCAGCAGCAGCTCAGCTGTTGTAAATGGTGGTGGTGCCGCTTACCCTAATAAAGTATTTATTGATTTAAGTGCCAACAGGCAAACAGCGGTGTTACGCACCAACTGGGATTTAGGTTTTTACACCGGCAGCGATGACTTTCGTGTAACGCTGAACTCATCTGTGAATATAATGGCAAAACAAATTGCCAAAAATGATTTAAACACTGTAATTGCAGCCGATACAATTGGTTTTTCAAGCGATGTATCATTTAGCCAAACAAACCCATTGGTAAGCCAGTTGCCATATATTGATTACCCCAATGGCGATTTAACCAAAACCGCCATTGCTGCTGTGGCTACAACAGCAACAGATAATAAAGTGTACATAGTAAACCGTGGTAATGGCGTGGGCACCGGCGCTGCAAGCAGGGGCTGGAAAAAAATACGCATCATCCGTAATGCTGCTGGTGGTTACACACTGCAACATGCAGATATTGCTGCCACTACTTTTTCCACTATTGATATTTCAAAAGAAGATGCCACTTACTTTAAATACATTTCGTTTGAAACAGGTGCGGTAACTGTTGAGCCTGCAAAAAAGAAATGGGATTTGGCATGGACGTACTTTGCAAATGCCACCAACTTTGGTGCAGGCGAAGTGCCATACCTTTTTCAGGATATAGTTATTATAAACAGAAATGTACAAATAGCTAAAGTAATGACAACTGCTAAAGCATTTGCTGACTTTGCAGAAGCTGATATTGCGGCACAAACATTTTTAACTACACAAAACGCTGTTGCATCAGACTGGCGCAGCGGCGGTGGGCCAACAAGTGCCCCTGCTGTAAGAACAGACCGCTACTATATTGTTAAAGATGCTGATAATAACTATTACAAACTACGTTTTACTGCTTTAACACAAAACAACGAAAGAGGTTATCCGGCTTACGAATCGGTGCTGGTTAAAAAAGGCTGATATTTCAATCTTTGAATATAAAGGCTGCTCAAAATTGAGCAGCCTTTTTTCTTTTTGCGTAAATGCAATTCCCAATACGGCAGTGTTGTGTCATGCTTTTGTAATTATTTTGATAAAAAAAACTAATGTTGAACAAAGTAAAATCCCGCCAGGCGGGAACAAAAATATTTTTAGCAGCAGCTTTGCTTACCGCTTTTACTGCCACAGCACAGCAACAAAATGGTAAAAAAAATGTAGATGCCCTCTGTGGCTGTTTTGATGTAGAGTTTAAATACGCCGAAACGTTTTCGCCAGATACGGCATATAAATTTCACGACAGGGAAACCATCAGTGGTGGTACTGAATATATTTTTCCGGTAGTAAATACCGATAAGCGTTTGGTGTTACAGCATTTGCTGGTAGTTACAGATGAAATTATCGTAAAACACTGGCGTGAAGAATGGACTTACGAAAACCCGGTTATATATAATTTTAAAGGCGATAAAACCTGGGTTAAAGAAATACTAAAACCAGAGCAGGTAAAAGGTAAATGGATGCAAGCTGTATGGGAAGTAAGTGATGCTCCACGTTACCAGGGTGCAAGCAATTGGTTAACTGTAGATGGAAAAACGATATGGCAAAATACTGCAGACGCTCCTTTGCCCCGCCGTGAATATTCTGTAAGAAGCGATTACAATATTTTAAAAAGAGAGAACCGGCTTATTATTACCAATGATGGCTGGATACATGAACAGAACAATCAAAAAATTATCAGAACCAATGACACCGATAAATTATTAACAGAAGAAAAAGGTTTAAACACTTATAAAAAAATTGATGAAAGCGCTTGTACTGCTGCCAAAATCTATTGGGAGAAAAATAAAGCGTACTGGACAAAAGTGCGTAGCCTTTGGGAAAACTACATAAGCACACACCCGGTTGTAAAATTAAAAGACGATGCTATTGGCAAACCAATGCATGACTATCTTTTTGCCATAGCAAAAGAATTTGCCGATAAAAAAATTACCGAAGTACAGGTTGATGAAAAACTAAAAGAAACCTTTGAAAAATATTTAGTGGAAGAAAAAACAGCATCCGCTAAAAACTAACCTTTTAATTTATCATAAAAATAGCATCCTGAAATTCAGGATGCTATTTTTTAATGTTTCGCCAAGCACAAATTATCATTTGCTTTTCGAAGGATAAATTTTAATGGTTGATCAGGATATTATAGTTGATCAGAATATTGAATACCGATTCTTCGGGATATGGATTTTAAAAACGGAACCTTTTCTTGCTGAATACAGTTTTAAAATGTGACGGGAGTAGGAATACTCCCGTCTTTACCCTAATAAAACCCTAAACCAGCAAAAAATTTAAACGCATTACTATTAAATTAATGCTGTACTTCATTGGTATTGGAAAACTACGATTAGTATATTTTGAGCTTTTTTTTCAATATGTTATTTACAAAAAAAGCGTCCATTTAATTAATGCAACGCTGTATAATTTACCAATATTATGCCAATGGCTTAAAATGTGGATAACTCCACTTAAAAAGCAATACCAATAAAGGTTTCAGGGGATTTTACTATTTAAAATATACCAATAAAAATGGCTATATCGTATTTGTCCGAGTTACAAAACTGTTGTTTAAGCAGGGTAGTTTTACAGCCAGTTTTAATTTTAAAAAAAATACCTGTACTACTTTATAATAATGTATCGGCCACAAG
>JAYVJU010000351.1:0-5469 GCA_043769035.1 Ferruginibacter sp. | reverse complement strand
ACCAGTTTTACATTTTGCTTGCTCAGCAAAGCCTGCATGGCAGCGCCTGTGCCACGTCCGCCACAACCTATCAGCACAATTTTAATTACATCATCGCTTCCGGAAAAATAATTTGCCTTTGATAAAAGTGGTGCAGCAATTAAGCCACCGGCAAGTAATGAACCCTGCATTAAAAATTCTCTCCTGGAATTATTACTCAATTTAACAGCATCGTTTTGCATACTAATGGTTTTAAAAATGATCAAGATTATTGTATAAAAATATATTGTTTTTATTTACCAAGATATTGCTTAAAAAATTCATTCACCTGTTCTGCACCGGGTTGTTCAAGCGGACGAATAATTCTAAATCCAACTGCAGCAGCATCTGTTAACCACCATTTGCTTTTAGGAATTTGTGGGTCACGCCGGTTCCATGATGCATCGGATTTAAAACGGTTGGCACATCTTAATTCTCCGGCTGCATCATTAAAGCCGCCGCCTTTTAATGCTTTAGGGTAACGGGCTTTATTGGCCGCTATAAAAATATAATTGTTGCTGTCTGCCACATTTGCAAACCGGGTTTCTTCATAATGGTCAAGCGTCCATTCGCATACATTACCCAGCATATCATACAGGCCCCAGGCGTTGGGTAATTTTAATCCTGATTTTTGAAATTTACTGTTACTGTTTGCTTCATACCATGCATATTTATCCAGTAGGGTTTCATCATTACCAAAATAATATGTTGTAGCAGCTCCTGCACGGCAGGCATATTCCCATTCGGCTTCGGAAGGCAGGCGATAAAAAACGCCTGTTTTATTATAGAGCCACCTGCAATACATTAATGCGCCATATTGTGATAAACTGTTTACAGGATAACCACCTTCTTTACCCATACCAAAAGTAAGGTCAACATATTGCGGACTTGGCCTTGTAATGGCATCTACATCAGAATTTTCGCTGGTGGTGGCATCTTTATAAAAAACATCAAACTCATCCCTGCTCACTTCATATATCCCCATCCAGAATGACGGAACTGTAACCTTGCGTTGCGGCCCTTCATCTTTACTCCTGTTCTTTTCTGTATTATCGCTGCCAAATAAAAAACTACCGCCTTTTATTGGGGTCATATTGCATTGAAGGGTTGAGCCGGGAATTAAAAATGTATAAGCCGAAAATGTTTTGGATGAATCCTGTGCCTGTGTAAATTGATAACAACAGAGTATAAATGGTAATGCAAATATTCTTTTCACTTTTAGCACAATTATTTACAGGAAAGTTAAGCAATAAATGTAAATAAATATTTATTGAACAGCTTGTTTAAAATATCGGGTAAAATTTTTACTGCTGTAAAATTTAATCTTACCGTTTTTATTTTCTGTTATCAATACTACTGCATTCATTTTTGCAGCTAGTTTTTTTGCTTTTTTTATAGAAAGAATACTGCATGCAGTTGCCAGCCAGTCTGCTGCTGTGCCGTCATTGGCAATTACGGTAACATTGCGTTGCGATGTAACGCCATAACCCGTCCGGGGATCAATAATATGCGAATACCTTTTGCCATTGTGTTCCATAAACTGGTAAGCATCTCCCGAAGTAGTTACCGCCATATTATGCAGCAGCAGGGTTTGGGGTAATAATTCATCCGTTGTTTCGGGTACATTAATGCCAACTGTCCAGCCCTTAGTTCCCGGTGGTGCATCACTCATTACAATATCGCCACTTGCATTTACCAGTGCATGATCTATATTTTGGGTGCGTAAAAAGTCAATTATTTTTTGAGCAATATATCCCTGTGCAATGCCACCCAGGTCTAACTGCATACCTGGTTTTGTTAAGGTTATTTTTTTTTCTACAGTGTCAATAAGCATTTTATTAAAGCCGGTTAGTTTTCTTTTTTCTTGTACTGCTTCATCTGCTGGAAATATTTTTTCTTTTCTCGATTTTCGCCAGAGTTTTGTGAGTGGCCCCATGGTAATATCAAAAGCGCCATGGCTTTTATCAAATGCTTTTTTTGATAAGATGAGTATGTCAAATAAAGCAGGAGAAACAAAAGCAGGTGAAGCATTAGCAACTGCAGTGTTACTGAGCTTTACAAGTTCGCTGCTGTCGATATAATCACTAAAAATTAAAACGAACGAATCTACCAGGTTAAATGATTGCTTTGCAACCTGGCTGGCCTTTATACTATCGTCACAAAATAAAACGATGTTGAAAGGAGCACCCATTTTAGATTCGGTAAACGAAAACCGTTTAAGTTGTGCCGGTACCTGTAAGGCAGCACATAAAAAAAAGGCAGAAAAAAATATCCTTAAAAACAATTGTTGATTTTTGTGTTTGATTATGGTAAATTTAAGGCACAAAAACTAAAACCATGCAAAGAAGAAAATTTATGCAGCAAACATTATTAACCGGTGGGGCTTTGTTTGCTTCATCAGCATTTGCAACTGCAAAAACAGCCACTGCAGCTGATGTGTTTGATGAAAAAGTTTTTAATCTTAATTATGCTTTTCACGATGGCATGTTTAAGAACCATGCAGGCGATGATTTTATTGATCAGATAAAGTTTGCCCACAGCATGGGTTTCAGGTCAATTGAAGATAATGGAATGATGGGCAGGACTGCAGCACAACAGCAAAAAATTGGCGATACACTTGCAAAACTCGGTATGACGATGGGGGTCTTTGTAATAACATCACAAAACTGGCATTGGAAAACTTCTTTAACTACAGGCAAACAGGAGTGGATTGATTTGATGATAAAGGATTGTAAAGAAGCCGTGGAAGTTGCTAAGCGTTGTAATGCAAAATGGATGACGGTGGTGCCCGGTAATTATGAACGTTCACTTTCTATCGATTTTCAAACAAGCAATGTTATCAGTGCGCTGCGAAAGGCTGCTGATATTTTAGCACCGCATGGTTTAATAATGGTACTGGAAGCATTGAGCGATAACCCTGACCTGTTCCTGCGTCATTCCGATCAAACAGCCATGATATGCAAAGCGGTTAACAGCCCCGCCTGTAAATTTTTATTTGATATGTACCATATGCAGCGCAACGAAGGAAATATCATTAATAATTTAAACAGTACCTGGGATGAAATTGGTTACCTGCAAATTGGTGATAACCCCGGCAGAAAAGAACCCGGCACAGGCGAAATGAATTATAGAAATATATTTAAACATATTGCTTCAAAAGGCTATACAGGTATTTTAGGTATGGAACATGGTAATGCTGGTGCCGGCAAAGAAGGTGAGCTGGCTTTAATAAAAGCTTACCGTGATTCAGATGCTTTTAAATAGAAAATTTATTTCATGCCCGCATTCTGTCAATGTTTCGACAAGCTCAACATGACAGAAAGCTGTCAGTCTGAGCTTATCGAAGACGGGTTACAAAGCAGCGTCTAAATTTTAATATACGTAAATGCTGGTTCCATTCATCACAAATACATTTTGTGTTAAATCAACTCATCAAATTTATCTATACATTTGATGATACCTCAATTGTATTATTTACAAAAGGTATTGCGCCAACAAACTGAAAAATAAAATCATTATGAAAAAAAGGATCCTTACATCGGTATTATGTATTGTTGCAGCTTTTGCTGCAACTGCACAGCAGGCTGCAAAAAAAGAATTGACAGCAGCAGACTACGAAAGAGCTACAAAGTTTTTAAGTTTCAACACCAGTAAATTAGTGTACAACACCGGCGTAAATCCTACCTGGCTTGGTGATGGACGTTTTTGGTATTCCGTTACAACACCAACAGGCAAACAATTTGTATTAATTAATCCTGCAGACGGAGACAGGAAAACAGCAGCCGATTTAAAATCGCTGGTGCCGGAAGCCAACGATAAAGCACCTGCTCCGGGTGGAAGAAGAGGAGGAGGTTCGCAGGAAATTGCTTCGCCTGACGGAAAAAAAACAGCCTTTATACGGGACTGGAATTTATGGATGAAAGATGTGGCTACTAAAAAAGAAACCCAGCTTACAACAGACGGTGTAAAAGATTTTGGTTATGCTACAGATAATGCCGGATGGAAACACAGCGACCGTGCTATTCTACTCTGGTCACCCGACAGTAAAAAGATAGCCACTTTTCAGCAGGACCAACGCCACATTAACGATATGTACCTGGTTTCTACAAATGTAGGCTCGCCAAAATTAGAAGCATGGAAATATCCATTGCCAACAGATAAAGATATCATCCGCATACAGCGTGTTATTATTGAAGTAGATCAACCAAAAGTTATCCGTTTAAAAATACCTGCCGACCCAAGAAGAGGAACGCTTTGCGATGATATTTCCTGCTCCGGTTCTTTTGATGATAATGAATGGAATGCCGATGCTACCAAACTGGCTTTTGTATCTACCTCACGTGATCATAAAGAAGCAAAAATGCGGATTGCCGATGCAGCAACCGGCGAAGTAAAAGAAGTGTTTGAAGAAAAAGTGGCCACACAATACGAAAGCGGACAGGGTAGTGTTAACTGGCATTTTCTTGCGGCTACCAATGAGATCATCTGGTACAGCGAACGTGATGACTGGGGCCATTTGTATTTGTACGATGCCAACACCGGCAAACTGAATACACAAATAACCAAAGGCAGTTTTGTAGTTACCAAATTATTAAAGGTAGATGAGCAAAACAGGTTATTATATTTTGAAGCGAATGGAAGAGAAAAAGGAAGAGATCCATATTTCAGTCATTTGTACAGTGTAAATTTTAGCGGAAACAATTTGCAATTGCTTACGCCGGAAGATGGCAATCATACTATTTCATTTTCTCCGGGTAATAAATATTTTACCGATACTTACTCAAAGCCTGATGTGCCGCCAACCACTGTTTTAAGAGACATAAAAGGTAAATTAATTACCACGCTGGAAAAAGCAGATATTACAAAGCTGACAGCAACAGGCTGGAAAGCACCGGAACCCATTACTGTAAAATCTCGTGATGGTAAATGGGATCTGTATGGACTGATGTTTTCACCAACCAAATTAGATAAAAGAAAGAGATACCCTGTAATTAATTATATCTACCCCGGTCCATCTGGTGGTGGTGTAGGCAGCCGTTCATTTTCATCTGCCCGTAGCGATCACCAGGCATTGGCAGAACTTGGTTTTATTGTAGTAATTATTGATGGTACCTGCAACCCCGACCGCTCAAAATCTTTTCATGATGTGTGTTATGGTAATATGGCCGACAATACGCTGGAAGACCAGATGGCTGGTATAAAGCAATTGGCAGCAACACGTGCTTATATGGATTTAAAACGTGTGGGTGTATGGGGCCATTCAGGCGGCGGCTATGCAACAGCGGCAGCCATGTTCCGCTATCCCGATTTTTATAAAGTAGGTATTTCAGAATCGGGCAATCATGAAAACAGGAATTATGAAGACGACTGGGGCGAACGCTATATCGGCCTTTTGGTAAAAGATGCCAATGGCAAATCTAATTACGATAACCAGGCCAACCAGAATTTTGC
>JAYVJU010000350.1:0-2544 GCA_043769035.1 Ferruginibacter sp. | reverse complement strand
TAACGAAACAAATGAAACGGCAATAGCGGTTTTATAAACATCGGTATGGCGGAATATGCAATGCAGGCTCATTTGTCCGCCACCGCTCCAGCCCCAGATACCGATACGTTTTTCATCCACAAAAGAGTAAGTTGAAATAATTTTTTTTGCCGCCTTTGCCTGGTCATCAGCAGCCAGTAAACCTATCTGCCGGTAAATACTTTTTCTAAAATCACGCCCACGGGGTACACGGGTGCCACGGTTATCAATGCTCACAACAATATAATCAAGCTGGTTGCTAAGGTACTGGTGCCAGAAATTATCACCCGTGCCCCAGTTGTCCTGCACGGTAGAGCCTGCAGGCTCGCCATATACATGAAACAACAACGGGTATTTTTTTTGAGGGTCAAAATTAACGGGCTTTATCATCCAGGCATCCAGCACCACATCTCCAATATCCACTTTAAAAAATTCTTTGCTACGCAAACCCAGCTCATTCATCTTTGCTTTTAAAGCAGCATTGTCTTCCAGCAGTTTTATTTCCTGGTGTGTATTAAGATTGATGAGTGATATGCGGCGTGGTGTTGTTGCATTTTCAAAACTGTGAATGGCATATTTTGCATCGGCAGATATCTGGTAACTGTGTTGCCCGGCCATACCTGTTGGTGAAACTCTTTCTGCATCGCCGCTTCCATCCAACCTGCTGCGATACAGGTAACGCTGTGTATAATTTTCAGGCGAAGCAATATAATATACAAAGCCACCAACAGCATCAATACAGTTTATGTTCACCACATCAAAATTCCCTTTGGTGATGAGTTTCATTTCTTTTCCATCTCTTGCTACTTTATACAAATGCAGCCAGCCATCTTTTTCGCTGGTCCAGGTAAATGATGTTGTATTATCCAGCCATACAATATTATCATGTATATCTAAAAAGGCTTCGTCTTTATCGGTAAGGATATTTTTAAGTGCCATGGTTTTGGTGTTGCCCACCCAAACAGTGTTGGTATTTTGCAAACGGTTAAGTTGCTGTATCATTACTTCATTGGAGCCGGGTATATATTCCATCCGTGCCAGGTAATTATTGCGTGGGTCGCCGGGTACAGCAAACCATGTTGTTTTTCCGCCTGCGGCAGAGATAACACCCACTTTAACTGCAGAATTTGCTGTGCCCACTTTTGGATAAGGCAATGGTATGGGAACTGAATAATTAGAATCCACATTATTGATCATATAAAATGTTCCCACACCTTTAGTATCCGATTGCCAGTAAGCAATATTTTTTCCATCGGGGCTCCAGCGAAAACCATCACGGTCATCCAGTTCTTCTTCATACACCCAGTCGAATGTGCCATTGATGATATTGCCGCCACCATCTTTTGTCAATTGAATAATTTTTCCGGTTGCAATATCTTCCACATAAATATTCAGTTTGCTTACATAGGCCACTCTTCCGCCATCAGGCGAAAATTTTGCAAACATAAGAGTAGCTTCTGCAAGCCCTTTACCCAGTTGTTTTAATTTTCCAGTGGCAAGGTTCAGCAGCCAGTAATCGCCTCTTGTATTATAGCGCCATACTTTTCTGGTATTGGTAAATATTAAAAGTTTGCTGTTATCATCCGACCAGGTGTAATCATCAATAGCTAATGGTTTTAAAGTGCCGGCCGGCAGCAACTGATTTGCATTTACCAAAACAGATTTTGTTCCACCTGCCACATCATAACGAATAATATCTGTCCCTTTGGCGGTGGTATTAAACTCCAGGGTGGAGTAGCTTTTATTATCCTTCATCCAGCGCAATTGCCCGATACCTTTTGCCCTGTACAGGCCATTGGTATAAATATCTTCCAGGGTTAATTTTTTGTTTTGGCCAATTGCATTGCTGCATAAAAAAAAGACGGTGATGAAAATGCCCGGTAAAGCTTTGCGATACATGCTGTAAGATTTATTTTTAAAAATGCATAATTATTCAATGGTATAAAAAAATCCTCTTATGGTTTTAAATTCAACCAGCCCGTTTGAAAGTTTTTTAAATACAATCTTCTTTCCTTCACTCATTATCTTTAAACCCGGCTTGTATTCAATTCTGCAAACTTCGCCTGCTTTAGATAAAATATTTAACCGTGTTACTGTTTTATTTTTCCAGGCAAAATCCAGTTCAAAAGCACCTCTTGCACAAAGGCCTTTAAAATTTCCATCACTCCATTCATCAGGTAATGCAGGTAATAATTTTATAAACCCGTCATGCGATTGCATCAGCATTTCGGTTACCGCTGCGGTAACACCAAAGTTTCCATCCACCTGCAGGGCTCTGCCGCATAAAGCAAACATTGATGTACAGCTTTGTTCTTTTAAATAACCTTTATAAATCTTATTAGCCCGGTTACCATCGTTCATTCTTGCCCACAAAGCCATTTTCCAGGCTCTTGAAAAACCGGTAGAAGCATCACCTCTTTCTTCCAATACTTTTTTGTACGATTCAATTAATGCCGGTGTTCTTTTTTCGTACAATACTTTGCCGGGGTATAAACCATACATGTGCGAAAAGTGGCGGTGATTTTT
>JAYVJU010000349.1:0-13230 GCA_043769035.1 Ferruginibacter sp. | reverse complement strand
GTGATCTCTTCTATTGTTTCCTCCGGCGAATGATGCGGCATGAATACCTTTTTAATGAAAGGCAAATGTAGGTAAAAATTATTAATCTATAAAATTAGTAGACTATAATTTTAATTATTTTTCAGGATCAACCAATCCTTTGGTAAGTTCATTCAGCTGCTTCACTTTTTCGGCAAAATCGCCGCTCATCTTATTACGTATGTCCTGCATGTTTTGCAGCAGGCTGTCAATCTCATCGGGCAGGGTTTCATTTAAAACTTCTTTTACCCTTTTTGCAATAGTGGGAGACTTACCGTCGGTGCTGATGGCAATTTTTAGACTTCCTTTTTGCACAATACTGCCTAAATAGAAATCGCAGAGCGGGGGAGTGTCGGCTACATTAACCAGTAGCCCTTTTGCATTGGCCAGCGTTTTTATTTGCTGGTGCAGTGCAGGATTATCTGTTGCACAAACCACAATATTTTTTTCTTCTAAATCTTTTTCTTCAAAGCCACGTTCAATTAATTTGCATTGGTGATAATCGTTTAAGAAAAAACGTAGTTCCTCTCTTACAAAAGGTGCCACCACTGTAATTTTTGCAGCAGGCGAATTGCCTAACAGCGATTGCAGTTTTTCCAGTGCTACATTACCTGCGCCTACAAGCAGCACCTGCATATTTTCCAGTTTTATAAAAACAGGGTATAGGGTGTTACTGTTTGCCATGTAACAAAATAGTTTTTTGAAAAGTGATATTTAAAATGTGCTGTGATGAATGTGCAGGCCAGCGCAGCCACATATAACCGGCAGTAACATTTGTTTGTGGATTTACAGAATACACGGCATTAGCCATTGCCCTGTTTTGATCGTATGACCAGGTACTGTGTGCATGTTGCTGAAAATATTCATCAACAAATTGTATAGCCCAACGTTTATTTAATTGTTGCTGCAATTGTGTTCTTATACGGTAACGGAATGCATGAAATGCTGCTTTGGTGCTGGTAGCAGCAAAATTTCTTTGTTCTGTACGCAGGCGTACATAAATCTGAAATGGTTTGGTGATATTTTTCCGGTATGCCAGTTCCTGCCACAAGCGGAACTCTCTGCCAAACTCATCATGCTGTTTTAAAAAATCATTACGTGTAAAAAAGAAAGCAGTACCAGCTGTTACGCTCCAAACGTTATTTATGTTATACCGTACTCCTGTGCGGTATTCATACTGCAATGGTGCAACAGAATTTCCAAGTGTACGGTAACTAACATCATTATGCCATTGCCATTTTTTTGTGAATGATACCGGTACCTGTGCATTTAACCACATACCTGTAGTAGGCCGCTGCGTAAAAGCTTTGACAGAAAGCAGTAATGATGGTATGATGATTATTTTTTTCAATTATAATAAATAACGTAAAACAAAATCTCCGCTTCAATCTTCTCCATTTCCTCCCCCACGGGGGGAGATAGAGGGGGCCGGGGCTTTCAATATTCCATCTTCTCAATCCATTCTTTTGCATGTCTTGCTGCATAAGAAATTATAATATTGGCTCCACCACGCTTTAAAGCCGTCCATATTTCAAGATGTGCTTTATCTCTCTCGATAATGTTATGCAGTGCAAGTAATTCAATACTTTGGTATTCGCCGCTTACATGATAAGCTGCTAAAGGAACTTTGATAGTTGTACTTAATTCATGAATTACATCCAGGTAAAGTACGGCAGGTTTTACCATTACAATATCGGCACCTTCATTAATATCCCGAAGGGTTGAAAGTACCGCATCGTTTTTATTTAAAGAAGATGCCTGGTATGTTTTTCTGTTATGGAGCTTACAGTCGCCGCCGGGTGTACTTTTACAAGCATCCCTGAAAGGGCCGTAAAACTGAGAACTGAATTTTGCAGCATAACTCATGATGCTTACATCATCAAACTGGTTAGTATCTAAAATATTCCTGATAGCGCTGATCCTTCCATCCATCATATCACTGGGTGCAATACAATCGGCACCGGATTGTGCCAGCTGCAGTGCATAGCTGGCCAGTTCCTTTACAGATTCGTCGTTCAATACTTTATTACCTGCAGCATTTAAAATACCACAATGCCCATGAGTTGTATAAGCACATAAACAAATATCGGCAGCAATCCATACACTGTTGCCAAATGTTTCTTTTATTTTTTGTAAAGCGGTTGTTACAAAACTGTAATCGAAATTAGAGACTCCTTTTTTTGCCGGTACAGGGAATAATAAAAATTTACTGATGCCTGCTTTAACATCGCTTTCTACCTGTTGTATTAAAGAATCAAGTGTATCAGCATTTACTCCACTTAAAGTTGCAATGGGTGTTTGTTGAGTTATGCTCTCATCTAAAAATAAGGGCTGAATAAAATCCTTATGGTTCAGGCTTACTGTTGCAGCCAATTCCCTGATATGTACATTGGCTCTTATTCTGCGTTGATTACTATGGTAAAACTGGCTCAAAGATTTTTGTGTTGCTTTAATTGATGTGCAGCCTGCTCATTGACAATGGAAGGCAGTATTTTTTTCAGGCTTTGCGCCAGGTAAATCATTTCAGCCTCATCATGTTTTAATGTTGTGGTTATTCTTAAGCAGGCTTCGCCTTTTTTTACCGTGGGGTAATTTACCGGCTGCAAATACAAGCCGTATTCTCTTAATAAAGTATCTGCTGTTTTTTTGCAGGCACTTTCGTTACCAATGCTGATGGTTGTTATATGGGTATCGTTGTTGTTAAATTCAATGCCGTACTCTTTTAATTTGCTGCGAAGCAATTTGATGTTGGCATTAAATTTAGTTCTCCATTCGTTATTGTTGCGTAACAACTCAATACTTTTTGTTGCTGCAGCGCAAACAGCAGGTGGTAATGATGTAGTAAAAATAAATCCGCTGCCAAAACTCCTTACTGCATCAACAATAATTTTATCAGCAGCAATATATCCGCCCACTACACCAAAGCCTTTTGCCAAAGTGCCGTTGATAATATCAATGCCGGCCTGTAAACCGAACTGCGAAGTAATGCCACCGCCATCTTTTCCATACAATCCCACAGCATGCACTTCATCAATATAAGTAAGGCAATTATATTTTTTAGCCAGTAAAATAATTTCTTCAACAGGGCCAATGGAGCCACTGATAGAATACACCGATTCGAATACGATGATTTTTGGCCTGTCTGCAGCAATATTTTTTAATATTTCTTCTAAGTGATTAGTATCGTTATGCCTGAAAATATATTTTTCGGCATGGCAACCTTTAATGCCTTCAATTAACGAAGCATGGTTTTCTTCATCGGAAACAAACACCACATCTTTAAATAGTTTTCCTAAAGTGCTTAATGCGGTAGTGTTTGCCAAATATGCCCCGCTGAATAATAATGCCGCTTCTTTTTTATGTAAGCCTGATAAAGTATTTTCCAGTTCTTTATGATAAATAGTGGTGCCGGAAATATTGCGTGTGCCGCCACTGCCTGCACCACTGCGGTGGGCAACAAAATTTAATTTGCCAATTACTTCTTCATGCACACTCATGCACATATAATCGTTACTGCACCAGTTAATGGCAGTTTTCTTTTCACCCATTTCATTTTCGTAATAAAATCTGGGAAAATGCTGGGCACTTTTATTTACATCTAAAAAATAACGGTAGCTGCCGCTTTCTTTTAAAGCCTGTAGTTTTTCATTTAATATGTCGCTATAGTTTATACTCACACCAATTGTTTTCTTACTGTATAATCACCAAATTTTTCCGCTGTATTTTTTTCCGCTTTAAAATTACCAAATAAACTATCCAGCTCAGTAAGTATTTCAGCTTCTTCTAAATTTTCTTTATAAATTTTATTTAAACGCAGGCCTTCATTATCTCCACCCAGGTGTAAATTATATTTGCCAGGTGCGGTACCTATAAAACCAATTTCTGCTGCTGCACTTCTGCCGCAGCCATTGGGGCATCCCGTCATGCGTAAAATAATATCTTCTTTATCCAGCTTATGTTTTTCCAATAACGGCTCCACTTTATCCAGTAAGCCGGGCAGGTAACGCTGTGCTTCTGCCAGTGCAAGCGGACAAGTTGGTAACGCCACACAGGCAATAGCGTTTTTACGAATTAATGAGGCATTGTCGGTATGCTCAATCAATTTAAAGTCCTGCAATAATTTGTCAATTGCCGCTTTATCGGCTTCTGCCACATCAGTAATAATTATATTCTGGCTGCTGGTAAAATGAAAATTGCATTTATCTGTTTTAGCAATTTCCAGCAATGCTGTTTTCATAGCCAGCTTTTCATCATCTAACACCCTGCCGTTTTCAACAAACAACGTATAATACCATAACCCGTTGTGGCCTTTGTGCCAGCCATAAAAATCTTTGCGTTCATTAAAAGTATAAGGCCTTGCAGGCTCCAGTTTAAAGCCTGTTCTTTTTTCAACTTCTTCTTTATATTTTTCTACTCCTAAATTATCAATAGTATATTTTAATCGGGCCAGTTTTCTATCACTACGGTTACCAAAATCACGCTGTACGGTTACAATTTCATAAATGGTTTTCATTACTTTTTCTTCTGTATCAACAAAACCCAGTACTGTGGCCAGCCTTGCATAGGTTGCTGCATTACCATGTGTGGCAGAAAGCCCGCCGCCGGCAGCAATGTTAAAACCTTTAAGCTGCCCGTTTTCTATAATGGCAATCAGGGCAATATCATTTATCAATACATCTACTTCATTATTGGGCGGAATAGCAATACCGATTTTTAATTTACGGGGTAAATACCTGTCTTGGTATAATGGGTCAACTTCCTCCTCTTTATCTGCAATTTTTTCATCGTCGATCCATATCTCATAGTATGCTTTTGTTTTAGGAAAAAGCAGGTCACTTATCTTACTGGCATAAGCAAATACTTCTGCATGTAGTGGCGATTGTGCCGGGTGTGATGCACAGGTAACATTGCGGTTGATATCACCACAGGTTGCAATAGAATCTAAATTAGCTTTGTTAAATGCACTTATTGTTGGTTTTATTTTTGATTTTACAATGCCGTGTAATTGTATAGTTTGTCTAGTTGTAATTTTAATTACACCTGTTGAATTCTCATTGGCAATTTCATTTGCTGCAATCCATTTTTTTGCACTGATAAAACCACCTGGTAATCTTAAACGGATCATAAAAGAGTACAGGCGGTCTAATTTTTTTTCTGCACGTTCTTCCCTGCGGTCACGGTCATCCTGCTGGTACATGCCATGAAATTTTATCACAGCCTGGTCATCTTCACGAATAGCGCCGGTTATTTCGTCGGTCAAACTTTCCTTAATAGTTCCCCTGAGGCCATCACTGGCTACTTTTATTTTTTCAATTGCCGATAAGTTATTTTTCTCTGCCATTATTTATTACCCCCATCCCCTAAAGGGGTGTAACGGAGGTTTTGATTTTATTGTTAATAATTTTGAGCCGGGCTTTTGAATCACTTTTCAGCTTCATTGGCGTCGCACTCTTGTACGATATATCTTTATTCAGCTTTAATTATCATTTACACCAGAACTTTTATCCCTACGGGATTTAAAAATTCTTATTTATTTTTCTACCAACATATCGCTCCTACGGAGCTACCATCAAATCACAGTCTCATTTTATCTTTTGCAATAACCTTCTCCTTGTTCCCCTTTAGGGGATAGGGGCATCTCCGCTTTAATCAGTTCCCCCTTTAGGGGGCGGAGGGGGCTGCTAATAAACATCTTTCTCATACCGTCCTTCTTCTTCCAGCTGGTGCAAATATTTTTTTGCCTCTTCCGGTGTTTTGTTGCCATGCTTTTCAATAATCTGTAACAAAGCATGTTCTACATCACCACTCATCGGATGTTTTTTACCACAAACAAAGAATGAAGCGCCGCCATTCAGCCATTCGTATAATTCAGCACCATGCTGCAGCATTTTATGCTGTACATAAATTTTTTCTTTCTGATCTCTTGAAAAAGCAAGGTTTATATTTGTCAATACGCCTGTTTCATGCCAGTTCTGAATTTCTGTCTGGTATAAAAAATCGCTGGCAAAATGTTGTTCACCAAAGAACAGCCAGTTTCTTCCACTTGCACCTGTAGCATCTCTTTCTGCAAGAAATGAACGGAATGCGGCAATACCAGTGCCGGGGCCAACCATGATGATGTCTTTATTTTCTGCAGGTAAACGGAATCTTTTATTGGGCTGCACAAAAAATTGTTGTGTGCTGTTTAATTTTAATTTGCTCAGATAATCAGAGCAAATACCAAACCTTTTTTTATCATTTATAATAAATGTATCTTTTACAACTACTATATGCACTTCACCTTCGTGTGCTGCTGGTGAAGAAGCAATAGTGTATAATCTTGGCGAAATACCATTTAAACCGACCAGTATCTCTTCAAACTGTGTCGCATTTTTTACAGGATATGTTTTTAAAATATCAAGCAGGTCTGCACGGCCATGGGGAATTTCATATCCTATTGTTGTAGCATATTGTTGAATAAGCCTTTCGGTTAAATGAAAAATATTGATTTTTCTTTTCAGTAATTCGTAAATGGTAAATTTTTCTTTTTTAAATTCCAGGCTTTTATTACCATCAATATTTGTAAGGGCAATAATATCTGTAACTACCTGCGAATCATTTTCCGGAACGATGCCGATTGAATCGCCGCATTGATATTCCAGTCCTTCAGCTTCAATCTCTATATGGTAGGTTTCTTTGTTAGAATCCCTGTCGTTTAAATTTATTTTAGTTAGAACCTTTCCACTGTAAGCTTGTTTCCCTTTTTTAGCTGCAGGTACAATAGCAGGTATTGCAACCGGAGTTGCTGTAGCAGGGGTTGTTATATTTTTTAATACAGTACTGAACCAGCTATTGGCTTCATCATCGTATTCTATATCGCATTTTTGTAAAGGCACAATACGGTTACCGCCCAGTTTGTTCAGTTGCAGGTCAACATCTTCACCTGTTTTGCAAAACAGCGGATAAGAAGTATCACCTAAAGCCAGTACGCCATACTTTAATTTTTCTAATTTAAATCCGTTATTGTGGATGTGATCATAAAATTTTTTAGCGGCAGCAGGGGGTTCGCCTTCTCCATGTGTGCTTATTACGGCCAATAAATATTCTTCTTTGGCTAAATCCGTTAAACGGTATTGATCCATACCCACTACTTTGGCATGCACATGGTTTTGTTTTGCTTTAGCAGCAAAATCGGTAGCTAACTTTTTTGAGTTACCCGTTTCGGTACCATAAACAATTGTAATTTTTTTAGATGCTGCAGCATCAGCCACAGGCGTTACTGCGGCTTGCTTATTCTTTACAATTCCATTCAGGTAACCAGTCATCCAAAGCAATTCATCATTACTTGAATTTTTGATAAGCTCATCCAGTACTTTAAATTTTATGTCACCCAACATTTCTGTCTTTTTATATTTTAACTAATAGGATTAAAATAAAGTTCTTTTGTATCTGCGTTTTTCAACCAGGCGAAATCCTTATGGAGCGCTACCACTTTTCCAATAATGATTAGCGCAGGAGAAGCAAACTGCTTTCCTTTTAATGTAGCCTCATATTCATACAATCCGGTAATTGAAACATTTTGCATTGGGGTTGTAGCCTGTTCCACTACTGCTAATAATTTATCTGCATCAATTTTGTGCTGCAATAAATTTTCCACTACACTATCCAGCGTTTCACTACTCATATAAAAAACCAATGTGTCATTTGTTGCCGCTAATTCTGCCCAATATGCATCAGTAACAATATCTGTTTTATAATAAGTAAGTAGCCGTACCGATGTAGCATAACCTCTTGCAGTTAATGGAATGCCGGCATAAGCAGCAGCGCCGGAAGCTGCGGTAACACCGGGGATAATTTCGTAAGCAATATTATTTTCAATCAACACCTGTAACTCATCCAGTACATTACTGAAGAAAGCAATATCGCCACCTTTTAAACGTACTACTAATTTTCCCTGCAAGGCATATTTAACCAGTAGTTGATTAATGTCTTCCTGCGGTATCGATGCAGCTTTGTTATTTTGTTTACCCACATAAATAATTTCAACACCGTGTTGCACATATTCCTGTAAAATTTTCTCACTCACCAATCGGTCCGTTAAAACAATATCGGCTTGCTGTAACCAGCGTGCCGCTTTTACAGTAATTAATTCCGGGTCGCCGCAACCTGCAGCAGCCAGAATAACTTTACCAATATGTTGATTAGTTGTTGCCATATCACCTCACCCCAACCCCTCTCCTGCAGGAGAGGGAACTCGAAAGGGCAGTTTTTAAATTCACAATTTTTATTATTATCTACACTTATAATTTATACTTCGATCTTCTATAGAATCTCCTCCATAATTAGTTCCCCCTTTAGGGGGCGGAGGGGGTATCTTAATACAATCCTTCAATACTTAAATACCTTTCTCCGGTATCATAATTAAATGTCAATACTTTTGAACCTGATGGTAGCTCAGCTAATTTTTTAGCCACTGCAGCTAATGAGGCACCGGTTGAAACACCTACAAAAATACCTTCCTCTTTTGCCAGGCGTTGTGCATAAGCAAATGCTTCATCTTTGCCAACCTGTATAATACCATCTAAAATTTTTGTATTTAAAATAGATGGAACGAAGCCTGCACCAATACCCTGCAACGGATGCGGAGACGGACTGCCACCACTCAACACAGGCGATAACTCCGGTTCAACAGCAAATACTTTCAGATTGGGCCATTTTGCTTTCAACACTTCTGCAACACCGGTAATATGTCCGCCGGTTCCTACACCTGTAATAATATAATCCAGTCCTTCAGGAAAATCATTTGCAATTTCCTGTGCTGTTGTTTTACGATGCACTTCACTGTTTGCCGGGTTATCAAATTGCTGAGGTACCCAACTGTTTTTTGTTTCAGCAGCTAATTCATTTGCTTTTTCAATTGCACCCTTCATACCTTTTTCTCTTGGTGTTAAAACAAATTCAGCGCCATATAAACTCATCAGCCTGCGCCTTTCAATGCTCATGCTTTCCGGCATTACCAAAATAATTTTGTAGCCTTTAACTGCAGCAACCAATGCCAAACCAATACCGGTGTTACCGCTTGTTGGCTCAATAATCACACTGTCTTTATGTAATAATCCTTTTTGTTCTGCATCTTCAATCATTGCCAAAGCAATACGGTCTTTAATACTTGCACCGGGGTTATTTCTTTCTAATTTAATCCACACTTCATGTGTATTTCCAAATAAACGGTTAATACGCACATGAGGCGTATTGCCAATAGTCTCTAAAATATTATTTGCTTTCATTGTTATTTTTTTTAAATAAAATAATTATAAGGTTCTAAAAATGTTTTTTTGTCCTGTACCGTTACCTGAGCCTGATGATAAACAATTGAAAAAGGCTGCACAGCTTTAGTAAGCCATACATTGCCACCAATAACACTATCATGACCAACTATAGTTTCTCCACCCAAAATAGTTGCACCCGAATAAATCACTACGTTATCTTCAATAGTTGGATGGCGTTTTTCACTTGCTTTTTCTTTTTGTACGCTTAATGCACCTAATGTAACGCCTTGAAATATTTTTACCTGTTTGCCAATTACAGATGTTTCACCAATTACAATGCCGGTGCCATGGTCAATTGAAAATGATTCCCCAATTGTTGCCGCCGGATGAATATCGATTCCTGTCTTACTGTGTGCATATTCACTGATGATACGTGGCAGTAAAGGGATTTTTTGCTGTTGCAACTGGTTTGCAATGCGATGTGCCGCAATAGCAAAAAAGCCAGGGTAAGCTATTAATACTTCATCAATATTTTTTGCAGCAGGGTCAGCTTCAAAAATTGCTGTAGCATCCAGCAGCAGTTTGGTATATAGTGATGGAACCGTATTAAAAAATGTTACGGTTTGCTCATTGCAATAAGCTTCGCTATGTAAAACCGGATACAGTAATAATTGCAGTTGCGTTTCCAATTTTTTTAATTGTGATTCAATTTCAAATGCATTATTGTCTGCTTCGGTTTTGCAGATAAACAACACTTCAAAAAGCTTTACTACAAAATCCTTTGCCTTTGCAGCATCAGGAAATGAGCAGCCCTGCTGCTTTTTAAAATTTACTATTGATTGATAAAATTGTTGTTCCATCTTTTTATTATTGAAATAAAACTGCTGCAACTGTAGCATTGCTGGTTTCATCAATTAGTATTGCAGCGCCGTTGCTGCGGTTGTTTTTATAACTGTCAAACACAATAGGTGCTGCAGTTTTAATTGATGCCCTCACTATCTCATTTAATTTAACCTGCTGAACGTCCTCAATATGCTCCAATGTATTTACATCGATTTTGTAAGCCAGGCTTTTTATTACTGTTCTTACACTGCGGTTGTTATGTTGCAGTAAATATTTATTGCCCACCTGTAAAGGTTTTTCATCGAGCCAGCAAAACAATACATCAGCCTCATTTGAAGCTGTAATGTTTTCAGTTAATGGTACAATCGAATCTCCACGGCTGATATCAATATTATCAGTTAATAAAAGTGTTACGCTTTGCGGTGCAAATGCTTCAGCAACTTCTTTACCGGCGATTTCAATTTTATCAATAGTTGTTTCAATACCAGCCGGTAATATTTTTACTTTATCGCCTTTTTTATAAATGCCGCTGGTTATTTTTCCGGCATAGCCCCTGTAATCATGTAATGCTTCAGTTTGTGGCCGTATAACAAACTGCACCTGAAAACGGGCATCTGTATGGTTCACTGCATTCTCAATTTCCACTTCTTCTAAAAATTCCAATAATGGTTTTCCGTCGTACCATGGCGTTAATAAAGATTTTTCAACAATATTATCGCCGTTCAATGCACTCAAAGGAATATAGGTTACATTCTCAAGCCCAAGTTGCTGCGCCAGCTTGCTGTATTCAATAACTATATTATTATAAACATCTTCAGAATAATTTACCAGGTCAATTTTATTAATAGCAACCACCACATGTGGAATACCTAATAAAGAAGAGATGATACTGTGTCGGCGTGTTTGTTCTACTACACCATGCCTTGCATCAATTAATACAATAGCAAGATCTACATTGCTTGCACCGGTAATCATATTACGGGTATATTGCACATGGCCCGGCGCATCAGCAATAATAAATTTTCTTTTATCGGTGCTAAAGTACCGGTAAGCCACATCAATTGTAATGCCTTGTTCTCTTTCTGCACGCAAACCATCTGTTAGTAAAGCAAGATCAATCTCACCATTCTCTTTATTCTTGGTACTTTTTTCAATTGCTTCCAGGTGATCAGCTAAAATACTTTTGCTGTCATATAATAGGCGGCCAATCAAAGTGCTTTTACCATCATCAACACTTCCTGCAGTTATAAATCTAAGTATATCCATATGCCCCTGTCCCCTAAAGGAGAACTTGGTTTGTATCAGTATTAATAAAAGTTAAATACTGATGGTTAAAAAATAATATTCAAATAATAAAAGAACTGCCTTTCCTCCCCTTTAGGGGTAGGGGGCGACTAAAAATATCCTCCCTTTTTCCTGTCTTCCATTGCCGCTTCGGTTACCTTATCATCAATCCTGGTTTCACCTCTTTCGCTGATACGGGTAATTTTAATTTCATTTACCACTTCATCTAAAGTAGCTGCAAGGCTTTCCACTGCAGCAGTACAGGTCATATCGCCAACAGTACGGTAACGCACCTGCTTTTTTACAATCACATCACTTTCATCTATTCTTATAAAAGGCGATACTGCAATTAACTGTCCTTCAAATTCTATCACTTCACGTTCGTGGGTAAAATAAATTGAAGGCAAAGTAATTTCTTCGGCACGTATATAATTCCATACATCCAGCTCTGTCCAGTTGCTGATCGGGAATACCCTTACATTTTCTCCCTTATGAATTTTTCCATTGAAAATATTCCATAACTCAGGCCTTTGTAATTTGGGATCCCACTGTCCAAATTCATCACGTACAGAAAATATTCTTTCTTTTGCTCTTGCTTTTTCTTCATCACGCCTTGCACCGCCAATACAGGCATCAAACTTAAATTCTTCAATAGTATCTAATAAAGTATAAGTCTGTAACCAGTTGCGGCTTGCAAATTTTCCTTTGGGTTCGGTTAAACTTTTTTGCTTAATGGTATCTTCCACTTTACGTACTATCAGCGTTGCTCCTACTTCATTGGCCAGCCAGTCACGGTAAGCCAGCGCTTCAGGAAAATTATGTCCTGTATCAATATGTACTAAAGGAAAAGGAATTTTTCCGGGAGCAAAAGCTTTTTTTGCTAATTGCACTAAGGTGATAGAATCTTTACCACCACTGAATAATAAAGCAGGCCTTTCAAACTGTGCAGCTATCTCTCTAAAGATATGAATGCTTTCTGCTTCTAACTGTTCCAGATAATTTAAATGATGTGTGCTCATATTTTATTAGTCTATAATTTTAGTAGACTGCTGTTTAAAAAATTTTTTAACTATTTACTTTTATTTCTTCATGTACATGTAAACCACATTCTTTTTTATCGGCATCTTCCCACCACCAGCGGCCGGCTCTAAAATCTTCACCCGGCTTAATGGCTCTTGTACAGGGAGCACAGCCGATACTTACAAAACCTTTATCGTGTAATGGATTGTAAGGCACATGGTTTTTGCTGATATAATTTTTTACTGCCTCAGTATTCCAGTGCAGTATGGGGTGATACTTGATTACCTGGTTACTTTCATCCCATTCCAAAATGGGCAGGTCATTTCTGTCGGAAGAATGCTCTGCTCTTAAACCGGTAATCCAGATTGCATTTCCTGCTAATGCTCTTTTCAAAGGTTCTACCTTACGGATAAAACAACATTGTTTCCTGTTATCCACCGATTCATAAAATGAGTTAGGCCCTTTTGCTTCAATAAATTCCTGTAAAGCATCTGCTTTAGGATAATAAGCTTTTATTTTAGTGTTATACTTTTCGTTGGTGCTGTTCCAAACAGAGTAGGTTTCTGCAAACATCCTCCCGGTATCCAGTGTAAATATTTTTACAGGTAATCCGTTAGCCAGAATTTCATTGGTAATAACCTGGTCTTCGTAACTGAAGCTGGTGGAGAAAGTAACCTGCCCCGGGAATTGTTTTACCAATACATCAATAAAAGTAGCCATACTTAGTCCATTAGACTGGTAGAGTAATTCTGTTATAATATTTTTATTGGTATTTGGCATTTTGTAATAAAGTGTAATAAATAAGTAGTAAGAAGAA
>JAYVJU010000348.1:0-10068 GCA_043769035.1 Ferruginibacter sp. | reverse complement strand
AGCACAACGAAAAAAAAATAAAATTACTGGTACTAACGCCAGCGCTGGAGTGTGGCGGATCGGAAAAGTATGTTACATTGCTATGCAATAATATTAATACCCAACAGTTTGATGTTACCCTGGCGGTTATTAATAATACCCATCCTTTTTATACCATCAGCAACAGTGCAATACAAATATGCAACCTGCAAAAAAAACATGTCCGTTCTTCTTTATTTAAAATACTGGCAACCATAAAAACAGAGCAACCGGATATTATTTATACTACCGCCAATCATTTAAACATCTACCTGGTTTTATTCCGGCGGTTGCTGCCGAAAAAAATAATACTTATTGCCCGGGAGTCGAGTGTGGTAAGTATAAATACAAAACGGGCTAAGTACCCTCCACTTTACAATTGGCTTATAAAAAAATGCTATAAAAACTTTAATACTATTATTTGTCAGTCGAATTTTATGCAACAGGATCTGGTTGACAATTATCATGTAGAAAAAAATAAAACTGTTGTAATCAATAATCCTGTAGAAGATACAAGGGTAATGGCTCATGCTCCGGCTGTAAATAAATTACTTACGGTAGCAAGGCTGTCAGAAGAAAAAGGTATTGACAGGTTGATACGTTCGGTGGCAAAACTTACTATACCATTTCAATATTATATTATCGGTGATGGTAATAAAAAAGAAGTGCTGCAGCAATTGATTGATGAGCTGAACCTACAGGATAAAATTTTTCTGCCCGGCAAAAAAAAGCAACCCTTTGCCGGTATGGAAGATGCGGCATTGTTTTTAATGGGGTCGCATTACGAAGGGTTCCCAAATGTTTTGCTCGAAGCCGGTGTATTGGGTATTCCGGTTGTAGCTTTTGATGTACCGGGTGGCATTAATGAAATTATTACCAACAGCGAAAATGGCATACTGGTAAAAAATAATGATGAAGCCGCCTTTGCAAAAGCTGTAGAAAAAGCATTGCTCACTAATTTTAACCGGCAGCAGATACAAGCCACAACAAAAACAAATTTTTCGGTAAATGCAATCATAAAAAAAACAGAAGATCTGTTTATACAATTATATACGCAATTAAAGTAAAACATCCCTGCTCAAACATCTTTCAGCAAGTTAAAAAAATACCCCATATTTGCGGTTGATTTATAGCCGAATAAATGAAAACAAATGAACGGAATAAAGCCTAAGCTATTAATTTTTATAAACACATTGCAGTCTGGCGGTGCAGAAAGGGTGGTATCACTTTTACTGGAACACCTGCGTAACGATTTTGAAATACACCTTGGCCTTTACACCAACAGTATCGATTATAATATTCCCCCCGAAATAAAAATACTCGATTTAAAGCAGCCCTTACAGCAGGATAAAGTCATCAGGTTTTTAAAAATGCCTTACCAGGCTTATAAAGTGTACCGGTATTGCAAAAAAAATAACATCAACATTTCAGTAGCATTTTTATACAGGCCCTGTTACATTAATGCCATAATGAAAAGTGTGTGGGGCTACAAGGGTAAGGTTATTATGTGCGAAAGAACACATCAAACCACCATGCAGCAAAGCCACTCCTCTATTTACCGGTTGTTTTCAAAATATATGGTTATGTTTTCTTACCGCAGGGCAAACCTGGTACTGGCAAATTCTTATGCCATGAAAACCGACCTGATTGAAAATTTTAAAATTAAAACTCCGGTAAGGGTTATTTATAATCCTGTTGATTTAAATTTTATACGAACGCATACAGACGAAGTGCCGGATTTTATTTTTGATAAGGATACCTTTTATTTTATTAATGTAGGCGGGTTTAGAAAAGAGAAAAATCACCTGCTGCTGCTGCAATCTTTTTTCATCATTAAAAACCTGCCCTGTAAATTATTGATTGTTGGCGGCGGGCTTATGGAAGAAGAATTAAAACAAAAGGTTTTTGATTTGGGTATGAATGATAAGGTGGTGTTTTGTGGCTGGGATAATAATCCGTTTAAGTACGTAAGCCGGTCTAATTGTTTTGTTTTAAGTTCAGAAGTGGAAGGCTTTCCTAATGTTTTAATTGAAGCACTCGCCTGCGGAAGAGCAGTTATTTCCACCGACTGCAGCAGCGGCCCAAGAGAACTGCTGGCACCTGCCACCGACCTGCACCACAAGGCAGTTAATAATTATGAAATTGGCGAGTATGGTATTTTAACGCCTGTTAATGATGTAATAGCATTGGCAGCTGCTATGAAAAAAATGTATGAAGATGCAGCACTGCGTAAACAGTTTGAAGCAAAGGCCAAAAGTAGGGCAGAGCAATTTGATGTAGATGAAATAAAGCAATATTTTCATGTGGCTTTTACTACCGCATCTTAGGTATTAATTACCCAATCCCTTTGGGTAATATTGTATATTTTTGCCCCCAAAATCAGTTTATTTTACATGCATACCATCTTACTTACCGGCGGGGCAGGATTTATAGGATCTCATTTAACCCGTTTATTTGTTACAAAATACCCGGTATACAAAATTGTAAATCTTGATAAGCTGACTTATGCCGGCAACCTGGAGAATTTAAAAGATATTGAAAACATACCCAATTACAATTTTGTAAAGGGCGATATTACCGACCTGGAATTATTGCGAAAACTTTTTCAGCAGCACCGGTTTACAGCAGTATTGCATTGCGCTGCCGAAAGCCATGTAGACAGGTCAATTACCGATCCGTTAGCATTTATTACTACCAATGTTTTGGGCACCGCAGCACTATTGCAAGCCGCAAAAGAATATTGGGCTGATGATGTTGACAATAAGATATTCTACCATATTTCAACTGATGAAGTATATGGTTCTTTAGGTATCGAAGGTTTTTTTACCGAAGAAACTGCTTATGATCCACGGAGTCCTTATTCAGCATCCAAAGCATCTTCCGATCATGTGGTAAGGGCATTTTATCACACCTATAAATTGCCGGTAAAAATCAGTAACTGCAGTAATAACTACGGGCCTTATCATTTTCCCGAAAAATTAATACCGCTTTGCATTTACAATATCATCAATAATAAACCGCTGCCCATTTATGGCAAAGGCGAAAATATAAGAGACTGGCTTTTTGTAGAAGACCATGCAAGGGCAATTGATACCATTTTTCATAACGGTAAAATTGGGGAGACCTATAATATTGGTGGCCATAACGAATGGACCAATATTGCCCTGGTAAAAGAATTGTGCAGGCAAATGGATGAAAAGCTCGGGAGAGAAAAAGGAGCATCGGAAAAACTAATCACTTATGTAAAAGACAGGGCCGGCCACGATTTGCGTTACGCCATTGACGCAACCAAATTAAAAAATGAATTGGGCTGGGTACCTTCGTTACAGTTTGAAGAAGGAATATCAAAAACGATTGACTGGTATTTAAATAATAAAGAATGGCTGGATGATGTAACCAGTGGAAATTATCAAAAATATTATGAGGGGCAGTATGAGAAACGGTGAGTTGGTTTAGAGGTTTAGGAGTTTAGGGGCTTAGGTGGGGAGTAAGTATTTTGAAATTGTAATATAAATGCTATGAAAGTTTATTCTTTTGAAAAATTAGAATGCTGGCAACATGCCCGTCAACTGGCGGTATGGACTTATAAGGCTACTAAAGATTTTCCATCAGAAGAGAAGTTTGGCATCATATCGCAAATGCGCCGTGCCGCCATCTCTGTAGCATCAAATATTGCAGAAGGTACCTCACGTAAAACAGCAAAAGACCAATCGCATTTTAGTACTATATCTTATAGCAGCACCATCGAATTATTGAACGATTTAATTATAGCAAACGATTTAGAATATTTGTCGAATGAAAATTATAAAGCGGGTAGAGAAATGATTGAAAAGCAAACATTATTAATTGCAGGTTTAAGAAAATCACAGCAAAGAACAAAGTTCCTGTCATTCCTAAACTTTCTAAACCTCTAAACCCCTAAACTTCTAACCCCCTAAACTTCTAAACCCCAAAACCCCTAAACTAACTATGAAAGGAATAATATTAGCAGGCGGCTCAGGCACAAGACTATACCCCATCACTATGGGAATAAGTAAACAATTAATGCCTATCTATGACAAACCGATGATCTACTATCCTCTGAGCACTTTAATGCTTGCAGGGATACGGGAGATTTTGATAATCACTACACCTGAAGATCAGGATCAGTTTAAACGCCTGTTAAAAGATGGCAGCCAATGGGGTTGCACTATTCAATACGCAAAACAGGAAATACCCAATGGCCTGGCACAAGCTTTTGTAATTGGCGAAAAATTTATTGGTACCGACAGTGTGGCGCTGGTATTGGGCGATAATATTTTTTACGGTAGTGGCTTTAGTAAATTACTGCAGCAAAGTGTAAATCCCGATGGTGCAGTAATTTTTGCATACCCGGTAAGCGACCCGGAACGTTATGGTGTGGTGGAATTTGATACTGCATATAATGCTATAAGTATTGAAGAAAAACCCACGCAACCCAAAAGCAATTATGCTGTACCCGGTTTATATTTCTATAATAACGAAGTGGTAAACATTGCAAAAAATATACAACCCAGTGCAAGGGGAGAGTATGAAATAACAACAGTAAATGAAACCTATCTTAAAAATAAAAAATTAAAAGTAGGGGTGCTCGACAGGGGCTTTGCCTGGCTGGATACCGGTACATTTGAATCGCTTAGTGATGCCGGCGAATATGTACGGGTAATACAGAAACGGCAGGGGTTAAGTATTGGCTGCCCCGAAGAAATAGCTTACCGTATGAAATTTATAACAAAAGAGCAGCTGTTAAAGCTGGCAGAAGGATTAAAGAAAAGCGGCTACGGAGAATACCTGAAAAAAATTGCCGAATAATAAATTAGCACCATTACAAATGCAGGTAGTATGAGTTTTGTAAAACTTTTTAAAATGTTAGAGGCAGAAAGCCCCGGTTTGGGAGGTGTTGGGGGAGGCCTTACTTATTTCGCACATGCCACGGCTGTTATCGACGACAACTGTTCAATAGGCGCAGATACAAAGATCTGGCACTTCTCTCATGTTATGCCGGGGGCTGTAATTGGTAATAATTGTAACCTTGGCCAAAATGTAGTGGTATCAACCGGGGTAATTTTGGGCAATAATGTAAGGGTGCAGAATAATGTAAGTATTTACGAAGGGGTGATTTGCGAAGATGATGTTTTTTTAGGCCCCGGTATGGTATTAACAAATGTAATAAACCCCCGCAGTGCAATAAGCAGAAAAAATGAATTTAAAACAACGCTGATAAAAAAGGGTGCAACCATTGGCGCCAATGCCACCATTGTATGTGGCAACACCATTGGCCAATATGCATTTATTGGTGCAGGTGCGGTGGTTACAAAAAATGTGCTGCCTTATGCTTTAGTTGTAGGCAACCCCGGCAGGCAAACCGGCTGGATGAGTGAGTATGGTCACAAATTAAAGTTTAACGAAAAAAATATAGCGGTTTGTGAGGAAAGTAAACAGGAGTATATTTTAGAAAAAAATGCGGTAAGAAAATTAAATTAGGGCTTTGGTATAGCAGCCTATAATTGACTTCCAGATATGCAATAACTCAAATTTATATTCTTTGTCAATTGAATTGGAATCGGGCTTAAAGCAAAAGAGTATTATAAAAGGGGTATATTCGCACTTTTAAAAAAAGTCATAAAAATTGTTTATAAAAATTGTTGTTATTTATGAGTGTATATGCTGGTTTAAAAAAGGCCTATTATGTTGTGTTAGATGCAATTACATTTAAAAAAGGAATACCTGTTGTTATTAATGATTTCAAACTAAAACTACCCACTAAATACCACCGCCTCTTTCAAAAAGATTATGAGGAGTCGAGTTTTAAGTTTTTTAAAAAACATGCAAAGCAGGGAGGTGTAACGCTGGATATTGGGGCACATATAGGGCTATATTCAGTTT
The DNA here is from genome assembly GCA_043769035.1 of Ferruginibacter sp. Taxonomy (GTDB): domain Bacteria; phylum Bacteroidota; class Bacteroidia; order Chitinophagales; family Chitinophagaceae; genus Ferruginibacter. The sequence goes on along the minus strand of JAYVJU010000348.1, from coordinate 4,146 downwards.
TCTTTTCAAAGCTTACCAATGGTAAAGTATATAGTTTTGAACCTACTCCATCCACGGCAGTTGTATTGCGTAATACAATCGCTATAAATAAGTGTAATGAAAATGTAACGGTGGTTGAAGCCGCTGTTTCCGAAAAACCGGGAACGGCAACTTTTTATTCAAACGATGTTGATGTTTCTGACAGCAACAGTCTTGTGGATTTTAAGCTGGAAAATTTTAAACGGGAAGGTGCTTACGAGGTTGCGGTAATGTCAGTTGATAATTTTCGTTTGCAACACAGTTTGAAAATAAACATTTTAAAAATTGATGCAGAAGGAGTAGAACTGGAAGTGCTTAAAGGCGCAAGGGAAACTTTTTTGCATGACAGGCCTATTGGTATTCTTGGCTTACATCCATTTGCATATAAAAATAAAACAGAAATGCTTGGATTAATTTGGGATATTTTATTGGAGTATAAAATGAAAATCCTTATGGATGGCGGGGATATTACAAAAGAACAATTTTGTAGCATCCAAAAATTTGTGTTTGATATAGAGTTTTTGCCTCAATAAAAATTATAACGAATTAAATAATGACGAAACGTAAGGAACTGATTAAAGCCACCTTGATTTTTTCAGTTCTTTCTATGCTGCAACCATTATCTAATTTTTTATTACTTCCTGTTTATACCAAACATTTATCTGTTCAGCAATACGGCTATTTTTCTATTTTAAATAATGTAGCAGTTTTTTTCTCAATTTTAAGTGCCCTTAATATTGCTACCTCTATAGTAGCATTTTATAAATCTTATAAAGACGATAATAGCCTTAAAAAATTTATCGGTAATGTAATTACATTCAGTATATATTTTAATGCTGTACTCTTACTGCTGTTTTCTTTATGGGGCAATGGGTTTTCAAAACTGATCTTTAAAGAAGATATCCCTTTCTATCCTAACGTATTTTATGTAACAGCTTATGGCTTAATCTCCAGCACTTACCTGGCACATTTCAATTATTTAAAGTACCAGCGAAAACTTAAAGTATTTGCTCTGCTTATTGTTTTACAATTTGTAGTATTAATGGGATTGCAATATTTTTTTATTGTTACACTGCAGCAAAATATAACAGGTGCATTATTGGCGAGGCTTATTGCAGTAGGTATTGTTTTTTGTGTAGTTCTCTATATTAACAGGCAATATATTTTTAAAAAAATTGATTACCGTAATGATATTATCCCTCAACTTAAATATTCTATAATTACCGGGCCTGCTGTTTTAATTGGATGGTTATCTGCATATGTTGACAGGTTTATTATTGAGCATAGAACAAATGATTCTGAGATGCTCGGTCAGTATAGTTTTCTGGCAACCATTTGTGCCATTGCCGAAATTGGGATTTATGCATTTAATTCAGCTGTGCAGCCCTATCTTTTTGATAGCTATGTAAATAAAGAAACCAACACCATAAAGAATTATTATAAAATGTTTATCGGGGCTACCATATTATGTGTTTCCGGGTTAATACTTGCCGGTTCCAATTTACAGTTCCTGATAAAAAATGAGAGCATGCGGAGCATTTTAAATATGGTGCCTTTAATGGCAGGGGGGTACATTTTTTTTGGGGTAGCAAGTGTATATTCTCTACAAATAACTTTTGTTAGAAAATCTACCTATTATTTAATTACTTATGGCGGTGCATTGCTGGCAAATATTGGTTTAAATTTGCTGTTTATTGATAAACTTGGAATGTTAGGTATTATTATTGCCAGCGTTTTAACCAAATTTCTGCTCGGATCCATGATGGTATTTTTTGCACAAAGATCATTTAAAACAACTGCTTTAAAGCCTGTGTTATTACTGGTATTTGCTTTTGTTTTAAATGTGTTATTTTTTTGGCTATTGTCTTATAATGGTTTTGTTTCTTTGCAATTAGCAGTTATCGGGCAGTTTGTTATGAGTTGTATAATAATTTTAATTGCTGTAAATCCTAAAATCTTAAAACAATATATATTCAGGAATTCACAGGGCAATACCCGGGCAGAAGAAAAAAGCCAACCGGAATAATACCTGTATAAAAATGTAAAGGAAATTAAATGAGCAACATTATAAAGAGCGATGATTACATAACCGAAAACAGTAATTATTTAGAAGCTAATCCTACCTGGCATACCGAAGACTCGCCCTGGAAAGCCACACAGATATTAAAGATGATTGAACGTAATAAGTTACAGCCTAAAACTGTTGTGGAGATCGGTTGTGGTGCCGGTGAAATACTAAATCAGTTGCACCAGCGTATAGCAGATAAAACAATTGAATTTTCGGGATATGAAATTGCCCCTGATGCCTTTAAGCTTTGCCAACAAAGAGTAAAAGAGCGGTTAAGTTTTTTCCAGGAAGATCTTTTGCAGACACAACGTACATATGATCTGCTGCTGATGATTGATGTATTTGAACATGTGGATGATTATTTAGGCTTTGTAAAAGAAGCCGGAAAAAAAGCTGCGTATAAAATATACCACATTCCATTGGACATGTCTGCATTTTCTGTTCTTACCAATTATCCTGTTGGGGCCCGTAAAAGTGTAGGCCACCTTCATCATTTTATGAAGGACACCGCTTTAGCAACTTTAACCTATACCGGCCAGGAAATAGTTGACTGGTTTTATACTCCCGGTGCTTTGGAAGTAAATAATAAAGGGTTGAGTTTTTTTGGAAAAATATTAAATCTCGTTCGTAGATTTTTTTATTGGATAAAACCCGATTTTGCAGTACGGGCTTTTGGTGGGTTTTCTTTGATTGTATTAACCAAATAAACCCATGAAGATAAAAGTACTCCATGTAATTAATTCGATGCAACCGGGGGGGGCTGAAGTAATGCTTACCAATTCCTTGTCTCCCGGAGGTTTATGTGAGCATACTGAAAACCACCTGGCCTATTTTATGGCCCCTTCTTATTTACTCAATAATCTTGATAAAAATGTTAAGGTTCATTTTTTAGATTACAGGGGAGCCAAAGATATTTTCAGGTTGATCTACCGGCTAAAAAAGATCATTCGTGAAAATAAAATTGATATTGTACACAGCCATTTAAATCCGGCAGGAGTATATGCTCATTTTGCCTGCCCCAAAAATATTCCGCAGGTCCATACTGTACATACAACGTATTCTATGGATAATTCACAAAGCAAATTTAAATCATGGCTCGAAAAATATTTTTATTTAACAAATAAGAATACCAATGTGATCCTGTTGTCTGATTTTACAAAAGCAGATTTTTTAAACACGGTTAGTTTTAAGGGCAGGGCTTTTGTGTTAAATAATTTTGTACCCGACTTTTTTTTTGATGTGCAAACAGATAAACAACAACAGCCATTCCGGCAATTAAAGCTAATTGCATTAGGTACATTACAACCGCTCAAAAATTTCGAATACCTATTACAAGTATTCAGTTATTTAAAAGATTATCCTGTTTCGCTTGATATATTTGGCAGAGGGGATAAAGCGCCTTATGAAGCAGCTATTAAAAAAAATGGAGTAAAAGTAAAGATGATGGGGCATACCGAAAACCTGAAAGATATAATTGCAGGCTACGACATGTTTATTATGCCATCTAAATACGAAGGGTTTCCATTGTCTGTTTTTGAAGCAATGGCTACCGGTGTGCCACTGATGCTTTCTAATATAGCGCCGTTAACAGCTATTGTAAAAAACAATGCTATTTATTTTGAACTGGATGATGCAGCAAAAACTGCACAACAGATACTTGCTGTTTTAAAAAATGAAATTGATATTGCCGCCATGGCTGTAAAGGCAAAGCAATATGCAGATAAAACCGTAAGACGGGAAATTTATATTAAAAATTTACTTGACATTTATAAACAGACGCTTCAATAAATAAGTTACCAGGATAAAATCAGTTGCCGGATTTGTATATATATTTTTATCTGAATAGCTTAATAATGCCTTACTTTTGCCGAAATTTTATTTAAAATAAATTGTATGTTCCCCTCATTTTATAATCGAAAATACAATAAGCTGTACTCCAGGCAGGAAGGCAAATTTATTTGTGAAGACAAGGTTGTGGAAATTGTTGCCGGTAGTCCTTACTTTGCAAGTGAAGGGTCTTATGCTTCACTTTTTGGAGACCAGTGGAAAGCATATAAAAA
>JAYVJU010000347.1:0-5768 GCA_043769035.1 Ferruginibacter sp. | reverse complement strand
AGGGTTCACACTTTTACAGTTCTTAAATAAATTTATTTACAACAAACCTGTTAGCAGAGTTAAGCATACTTTAGCTAATTAATTCCGCCAACGGGTTAGATTTATTATTATAATACCAACATGTACTCTTAGCCATCGTTGATATCCCGAAGATCAACATCGCCGCTGGTCACAGACCATGCGGCGGCGTTTTAGGAATGGGAAAAGTGTTAGTTTTGAAAAGATTGAAGGCGATACTTACGGTGGCGTAAAAACTTGTATATGGTCAAATTATTTTTTGTTTTATCTTTTTTTATTTGCGACTACAATCAAAAAAGAAATTTATATCTATACAAAATCGATAATTGTATTGGATTGAGAGATGTTACAGATGTTGAATATGAAAATAAAAGGGTAGGCACTCTTCATGGCGTTAATGCAGGTGTTGGATTTTGTTATGGTAAATTGGAAATTAATAAACAATTTCCCTTGACGAAAGATATGGTCTTTTATAAGATTAAGCCTTTTATTGGGGATGTATATATAAAAATTGAAAGGCCTAACGGCAAGGAAAATCAAATAAAATTTCAAGTACAAGATACTATAAGAATATTGAACCAAAATAAATAGGCTTAGTCGTCATTCATATCCCGAAACTCTCATCGCCGCTGGTGTGCAAGGTAGGCAAAATGGGATAGCAGCACCAACAGCAGGGTTACTCCACAATTGTTACTACTTTTTTTCGCCGTTGGTTAAAAACCAAACGGCGGCGAAACCTGATAATTAAAAATCTTCTGTTCTCTTTATTCCAAACTCTTCCTCAATAAGTTTCATAATATTTTCCATCTTAACAACCTGTGGAAATTCTAAGTGATCAGATATTTCGCCATAGGAATAAATTTTATATCTTTCTTTAGTAGCAACTTCAACAATTACAAAGGCGGCATCATTAACGAGACTTTTGTAATCGGGTAATTCGGAATCATCTGGTAATTCTAAAAGGTTTAATGAAAACAACTTATTCATAAAAATGTTCCAGTCAGATTTAGGAGAAATATAGGTGGAGTTGGTTTCAATGACATCCAGTCTATCTTCTATAACACCAAATTTCATTGTATGAAATCCTGCGCTCCACTTTCCGTCACTTTTCTTTAAATCAGTAACCTGCATAGTTGCTCTGTAAACATACCAAAGCCTTATAAACAATGAATCATATCCTTTATCTAATGAAATCAACCCTATTCTTTTTGCATCTTTCTGAACCATTTTATAGGGATAATAAGATGCACCATTTTTATTTTTAGGAATTATTTTAATTATTTCCTGTTTATCTGGCTCTTTTGTTAAAGCTGGCTTTTCTGAGTAAGTACATGAATTATTTATAAACAATATGCCTATTGCTAAAATGATAAACGTAAATAAATTTTTCATTAAATATTTCAGTTAAAATGTTACAACAGTTTTTATTTCCCCAACACCTCCAAAGCTTTTTTAATGGTAACATCATTTACATTCAGCACTTCAATCATGCCTTCGGTACGCCACAACTGCCGGGCAATAGAGGAGCTAATGCGGTTGGTAAGGTCGGCCTTTTCTTTTGTAGAGACTGTATTTAATGTAATGGAGTCTTTTGCCGCAAGGGTTACAAATTGTTTCCAGCTATCCTCACTTAAAACAAATGTTTTTACAAATTCGCCGGGTGTTTTATAAGTTTTTAACTGTGGCAGGTTTTGTAAATAATAGGTATAGGCATAATTACCTATAATACCTTTTGCATAAACTTTGGCGCTGTTTATAGTAAAGCCGCTGGTGTCTAAGGCCACAAAATAATCCGGTGTAATGCCACCCCCGCCATAAACAGTTTTTCCGCTCTTGGTTTTATAGGCCTTGCTTTTATCATTCTTTACCGAGTCGGCGTTTTGTGTTTCGCCATCATGGTAGCGGTTGCTTACTTCCTGGTAATAAGCTTTGCCACCATTAGTATACGGCCGTTGAATACTGCGGCCAATTGGTGTGTAGTACCTGGCCACAGTAAGGCGCAAAGCACTGTTATCGCTCAGGTCAAATTGTTCCTGTACCAATCCTTTACCAAAACTGCGGCGGCCTATAACAGTTGCCCTGTCCCAATCCTGCAGGGCACCAATTAATACTTCGCTGGCACTTGCAGTGCCTTCATCAGCCAACAGCACCAATGCGCCTGTTTCAAACTGTCCTTCCCTGCGGCAGCGGTACTCTTTTTTAGCCACATGTTTACCTTCGGTATAAGTAATTAATTTATCGCCGGCTAAAAATTCATCGGCAATTTCTGTGGCTTCATCTAAAATGCCACCGCCATTGCCTCTCAGGTCCAATATTAATTTTTGCAGCCCCTGTTTTTTTAATCCCATCAACGCATCCATAAACTCCCGGTAAGTTTGCTGAGAGAATTTATTAAGCCTTATATAACCCACGCCATTGCCCAACATATAACTTGCATCCAGGCTTGTTAAAGGAATAGCATCACGGGTAACAGTAATTTTTTGCTGTGCCGCACCACGTAAAATGGTAAGGGCAACTTTATCGCCCCTGTCGCCCCTTAATAATTTCCGTACCCTGTCGCCGTCAATTTTTGTACCTGCTACAATACTATCACCTACTTTTAAAAATTTATCGCCGGTTAATAAACCTGCTTTAAAGCTAGGGCCATCTTTTAATACGTTTATTACATTAATGGTATCATCAAAAATGTTGAATTCCACACCTATGCCATAAAATTTTCCGGCCAGGTCTTCATTAACACCCTGCAGGTCTTCTGCAGGAATAAATACGGAATGCGGATCGAGTTTGCTCAGCATGGCCTGTATGGCGGTATCTGCTAATGTTTCTGTTTTTACCTCATCTACATATTTATTTTGAATCAGGTCCATTATTTCCTGGATGGGCCTGCGTTTTTCTACATAAAAAAAGCTTTTGCCGGGCATATTATCCCTCATTTTAAAACCCAGGTACATGCCTGCAATAAGGGTAATGCTAAAAAGTAGGGGTAACCAAACCTGTATTTTTTTATTATTCATTTTGCGAAGATAAGAAGAAGCTGCAAGGGGAACAGGCTGCAGGGAAAAAGGGGGGGCATTTAAAATTGTCGCACCGGATTAAAGGGTTGCCAACCTTCATAAAAGGTTTTATAAGTTTAAAAGAACTTTTCAAAGGTTGGCAACCCTTGCGACAATTTAAATGCACCCGGTAAAAGTTGATACAATTACTTTTACTTATAGCGTATAGCAAAATGTACTAACTTCATTTAGAAATTATAATATTCTTTCTATGCCGATAAAACTAATAGCAGACAGTGGATCAACAAAAGCTGAGTGGTGCCTGCTTGATGGTAAAAAGAAACGGACTTTTGTTACAGAAGGGTTGAGCCCTTATTTTTTATCCGGCGAGCAAATACAAAAAATTCTGGAAGAAAAGCTGAAGGCAAAAATGAAAAACATTGAGCCAGATGAAATATTTTTTTATGGTACAGGCTGCAGCAATCCTGATAATGTTAAGCTGGTGAAAAAAGCTATTAAAAAAGTATTTACCCAATCGGCAGTAGCTGTAGATCATGATTTAATGGGGGCCGCAAAAGCACTTTGCGGTAACGAAAAAGGCATTGCCTGCATTTTAGGTACAGGCTCCAACTCCTGTTATTATAACGGCAAAAAAATTATAAAAAACAGCCCGGGCCTTGGTTATGTATTGGGCGATGAGGGCAGCGGCGCCTATTTAGGAAAAAAGGTAATTCAGTATTTTTTATACAATACTTTTGATGCAGATCTGATGGACCGGTTTGTGGCAAAATTTCAGGTTAGCAGTTACGATATACTGGATGCAGTGTATAAAAAACCTTTGCCTAACCGCTATCTTGCTTCTTATGCCATTTTTTTGGCCGAAAACCGGGGGCATTATATGGTGGAAAATATTATTGAAGACGGGTTTAATGATTTCTTTTTTAATCATGTTTATAAATACCGGGAAAGCTGGACCTTACCCGTAAATTTTATAGGCAGTGTAGCTTACGGATTTAAAGATGTGCTTAAAGATATGTGCAATACTTACGAGTTGCAATTGGGTAAGGTATTACAAAAACCTATGGATGGGTTAGTGAAATTTCATAGTTTAAAATAAAGAACGAGGACGTTATGGCATTTAAAAAGATTACAGAATCAACATCGCATTACCGGCACCTGGAAAAAATGAGTGTGCTGGAATTATTGACCAATATCAATAAAGAAGATGCAACTGTTCCTGCTGCAATTGAAAAAGTTATTCCCCAGGTAGAAGCATTGGTACATGCAATAGTAGATAAAATGCTGATGGGTGGCAGGCTGTTTTACATTGGCGCCGGCACCAGTGGAAGGTTAGGCATTGTAGATGCCAGCGAATGTCCGCCTACTTATGGCGTACCGCAGGGGCTTGTAATTGGTATAATAGCCGGGGGCAGCAAAGCCATTACCGAGGCTGTTGAATCTGCCGAAGATGATACCGAACAGGGTTGGTTAGACCTGCAGCAGCATAAAATAAACAGTACAGATGTAGTTATTGGCATAGCAGCAAGCGGCACCACGCCGTATGTTATCAGCGCATTGGAAAAATGCAGGGAAAATAATATTGTTACCGGCAGCATTTGCTGTAACCCGGATGCACCTATAAGCCAGGCTGCTGATTTTGCTATTGAAGCAGTTGTGGGGCCGGAATTTGTGACCGGCAGCACCCGTATGAAAAGCGGTACCGCACAAAAACTGGTGTTGAATATGATCTCCACATCTGTAATGATACAATTAGGCAGGGTGGAAGATAATAAGATGGTGAACATGCAGCTGACCAACGAAAAAATTGTTGACAGGGGCGTAAAAATGCTGATGGAAAAACTGGGTATGAGTGATTATGAAAAAGCCAAGGCTTTATTGCTGGAGACCGGGAGTGTTAAAAAGGCTATTGAAAGTCTCCGTTCATAAAAAATAATATCTTTTTTTATGTATTTGGCTTATCTTAGGTATCATAATTAAAACTACTCGCTATGAATTACAAAATTTTACTTTCTACTTCATTTATTGCAATTGGTTTATCGGCAGCAGCACAAAATGCCGCCACTTATGCTATTACCGGTGATGGTAATGCAGATTTTAACTGGATGAACATCCGTAAAATTGATGCCGGTAACGGCAAACTGGTTAATACCATATTCGACAGGCTTAATCCTAAATCAATATTGGCAGATGCCGACACAAAAAAAGCTGTGGTTATCACCGGCGTTCATAATGGCCAGGCTTATACCACAACAGAATATCCCACGGCTACATTGGTAGCTGCTGCGGCCTACGATAAAAAAAATAATAAGTTGTTTTTTACGCCCATGCGTAAAGGGCAATTACGCTGGCTCGATCTGAATGACAAAAGCGAAAAGCCTACTTACTATACTTTAACCAGTACATTGCTTAATCCGCTTAACCTTGCTGATGAGGCCAATCATATTACCCGTATGGATATTGCAGCCGATGGAAACGGGTATGCTATTACCAACGATGGTAACCACCTGGTACGTTTTACAACAGGCAAAAAAACGGTGATAACAGATTTGGGAAACCTGATTGATGCAGAAAAAAATACCAATGGTATGTCAATACACAACAGGTGTACCAGCTGGGGAGGCGATATGGTTGCAGATGCTTACGGAAAGCTGTATGTAATTTCTGCCAGCCACCAGGTATTTAAAGTAGATGTTGATACCAGGATTGCCACACATTTGGGTACTATAACAGGCTTGC
>JAYVJU010000346.1:0-6468 GCA_043769035.1 Ferruginibacter sp. | reverse complement strand
GCCACCGGAAATGCCGGGAGGTAATTTTTTTAAAGATAGTATATCAACAGTAGTTCCTTTTAAATAAGTACCCAGTTCAGAACTTACGCTATCGCTCATGCTGATGCAAAATGAAACAAGGGCAGCTAAAAGATATACCTGCTGCTGACTGACGGCAAATATTATTAAACAACTTATGCCAACAATACCATTGCAAAAAACCTGGATGGCATTACGGCCATTTTTTTCTTTAGTATAATTATTAAGTTTTGATAACAGGCTTCCACTGAGTAAAAAAATGCCGGGTGCAATAAAAGCTTTTAAACCGCCTGTAACTAAAAGTAATAAAGCCATCCATAGTGCTGCTATTGCACCGCTTACTGTTAACCATTTTTTATATACTGCAAAAAAACACAGCGCAATAAATACAACAATACAAATAAGCAAAAACTGGTGATCGTCGGGCATTAAATTTTTAAGCAGTAACATCCATACAGCAGCACAAACAGGCACCGTAAAATTGTCGCTGCCTTTATAACTGAAAAGCTCCGTAATTGCAGGTAACAAAGCCAGTAAAGCGCAAAGCAATAATTTATTTGCCGACAGGTTAAAACTATACCAACAAAAAGATACCAGTAATGCAGAAAGATAAAATGCGGCAAACCCTGCCCATGATTTGTTTTCGAAAAGAAAAGTAATTTTTTGTTTGCCAAAATATTCTCCTGCTAATCCCGCCGCTGCATCGCAAATGCCCAATATAAGCGCTGCAAAAACAATAGTATTATTGGGAAATACCGGGATGAATAATAAAACGGAAAAAGCCAATGGAAATAAAGCTATGCCATAGGTTTTGTATGCATTCACCTGCATCCAGCCTTTATTAATTACTGCCAGCAAAACAAAAAAGAAGGACAGGAAAATATAAGCCAGCACTGTTTTATTCTCGAAAGCATTAATGGCATAGGCGCAACTGCATATGGCTGTGATGTGTAATAATTTTCGGCCAATAAGTTTTGACAATAATTTTTTCTTTACCGTGATCTCGATACAAAACAGCACCAATAAAATTATTGACAACGTTATAGTCCCTGTAAGTAAATCATGTTGCGATAAATACATTGTATATTACATAATAATAAGACTGTAATTTAAGTAATGATAAAAGAACTGGAAGATTATAATTGGTTTCCTCAACTATTCCGGCACTTTCAGGCAGCTTATATCGGTAGCATTATTAAATGGACCAAATTTTACCAACCACTGGTGCCGGTAGTGCAGCAATTGCTTAACGAAAATAAAATTGACAAGATACAGGATCTGTGTTCGGGCAGTGGAATGCCAGCGGTTTTTATGCAGCAGCAAATGAGCGGACATAATAAAACGATCCTGTCAGATAAATTTCCGGAGCAATCTTTTGCCAACACTGAAAATGTAATTTATTTAAATACAGAAACAGATGTATTATTGCTACAGCCTGAACGTAATACCTGCTATACCATGTATAATTCATTTCATCATTTTACTGATAGCGAGCAAGAACAGGTACTTAAAAATTTACAAGCAGCAAATGCGCCATTTGTAATTGCAGAAATTCTTGAACCGGATTTTTTTACAATGATCAAGATCATTTTTACAACTACCTTAATACAATTACTAACAGCGCCTTTTGTAAAACCATTCTCTTTGTTGCGCTTGTTGTTTACTTATATCATTCCGGTAAATATCTTTACGGTAACTTATGATGGTATTATTTCAGTGCTTAAATCAAAGTCGGTGCAGCAATACCAAAACCTGGTAAACAAAACAGCCAACGGAAATTATGAAATGACGGTACATAAAATCAATACGTGGAAAGGTGCAATAACTTATATAAAAGGTAACCCTAAAAAATAATGAAAGCATTAAAAATACTCTGGCAGTTCAGCAGGCCGCATACCATCATTGGTTCTTTATGCAGTATTACCGCCTTGTACATTATTGCCTGCCAGGGAGAAACCTTAACTGCTCATTTAGGTTTATATTTTTTAACGCTGGCAGCAGCTTTGGCCTGTAATATTTTTATTGTAGGCATCAATCAAATTGCGGATGTAGAAATGGATAAGATCAATAAACCTTATTTGCCGCTGGCAGCAGGAACACTGAGCAAAAAAAATGCATTGCAAATTGTGTACACGGCACTGGTAATTTGTCTGATCCTTTCTTTTTTTGTTTCGCTGTTTTATTTCGGGCTGATTGTAATTATACTTTTAATTGGTATTGCTTATTCGCTGCCACCATTATATTTAAAGCAGCATCATTTGCCTGCAGCATTGGCCATAACATTGGTAAGAGGATTACTGGTGAATGTGGGCATCTTCCTGCATTTTCAAAAAACGATAAATGGTAATTATGATTTGCCCGGTTATATCTGGTGTCTGGCATTATTCATTATGGCATTCAGCATTGCTATTGCCTGGTTTAAAGACCTGCCTGATACAGCAGGTGACGAAAAATTTCATGTAAGAACACTTGCGGTTTTATATTCTAAGAAAAATGCTTTGCTTGGCGGTACTGTAATGGTAAGTGCAGCTTATGCAGCTGTAATATTCTGGAGCTTTTTTTACGCCACAAAAAACCGGGAGTTTCTGTTAACTACCCACGGGTTATTATTTACTTTATTCCTGCTGAATTATTCTTTTGTTAAGCTGGGAGATAATAATTCCATCAAAAGATTTTACCTGCGCTTTTGGGTATTCTTTTTTGCAGAGTATATTTTGTTTGCAGCGTGGATGATGTTGTGATACGGAACTATTTTTCCCATAGAGGTCTTCGGCTTGTGTGGAAAACTCTGTACACTACGATTTTTTCCATATTTAAATCTGATTCATAGTGAATAAGGTAAGGGAAGTCGGGGATTAATGAACATCTAATGCTCTCATACCTGAGAGGGTGGATAGTTGGAGTTTTTGATAAGAGGGTAAGCCGATTATCAAGTGAATTAATAAATCTTTCGCCCAAACCTTCTGACTTGTCTTCATACCAATCATAAATATCCATCAAATCGTTTTGAGCTTCAGGCATTAAGATAATAGAAAATGCCATGTAAGCAAATTAACGATTACGAATATTTTGTTTAGCAGTTTCCCAATCAATAAGTAAAGAAGGATTGTCTTTAGCTTTACTTTTAGCTTCCAATACTTTATCAATTTGCCATTGAGGAATGTCCACATTTTCTTCGTTTATTAATTCAACTGCATCCATTTTTTGCAGGTCTTCAATTACATCTGCGGCGTACTCCTTCTTGATTCTAATAAAATAAGTATCTGACATAATTAGTTTTTTACTTCTTATATAAAGTTAAACAAAATTAGCTGAATACTACCCCGCATTTTTTACTCCATATCCTCCTTCTCTTTCAATCCCTTTATTAAATCCAGCGCCTCTGCAACCACATCACACATTATAGTAATTAAAGAGCCGGGCTTTGCAGTATTGTAGGCATGCATGATGGCTTCTTTCTCGTTGTAAATAATAGTGATGGGTACGTCTTTTGTTTTAGTTTCATTAATACCATCTACCAAAAGGCTTACAATTTCTTCGGCAGTACGGCCACGTAAATTTTTATCCTGCCTTATAATTATTTCATCAAACGACCTGCCCGAAATTCTGCCCAGTTCTTTTATATCATCATCCCTTCTGTCGCCGGTGCCGCTGATGATGCCTACTTTTGGTGCTCCATCCATCTTGCCAATAAAATCGCAAAGCAGTTCGAGCCCGGCGGGGTTATGTGCAAAATCTACCAAAAATTTAAACTGTTTAAACTGGAACATATTTAAGCGCCCCGGTGTTTGTGCAGGCGATGGTACAAATGTTTGCAGCGCCAGTTTAATATCTTCAATAGAAATATTACGCCAGAAATAAGTAGATAAAACAGCCGGCAAACAGTTCATAATATTATGTGTTGCCTTACCGCCATAAGTCACCGGCACTTCAGTTACTTTTACCACCCTTATTTTCCAGGTGCCTTTCATTATGGTGATGTAACCATTTTCAAATACAGCAGCATAGCCCCCGTTTTTACAATGCTCAATAATGCGCTTGTTATTTTCATCCATACTAAACAAAGCAATATTGCATTGCAGGCCATCTTTCATCGCATACACCAAATCATCTTCGGCATTTAAAATGGCATAACCATGTTTAAAAACTGTTTCGGGTACTACCTGTTTTACCTTCGCCATCTGCTCCATGGAATCAATACCACCCAACCCGATATGATCGGCACTGATATTAGTAACCACTGCCACATCGCAATTTTGAAAAGCTAAACCACTTTTTAAAATACCGCCTCTTGCACATTCCAGTACTGCAAAATCAACAGTAGGGTCTTTCAATACAAACTGCGATGAAATCGGGCCGGTGCAATCACCCTTCATCATCATCTGGTTTTGAATGTACACACCATCGCTTGTGGTGTATCCAACTTTATAACCTGCTGTTTTAGCAATATGTGCTGTTAAACGTGTGGTAGTTGTTTTACCATTTGTTCCTGTAATGGCAATTATAGGAATGTTGCCTGCACTACCTTTTGGAAAAAGCATATCCACCACCGGCTCGGCAACATTACGTGCCAAACCAACAGATGGTTCAATATGCATACGGAAACCCGGAGCCGCATTTACTTCTAAAATAGCACCACCATTTTCTGTAACCGGCGTACGCAAATCAGTGGCCATAATATCTATACCGCAAATATCAAGGCCAATAATTTTTGCAATGCGTTCGCACATAAAAATATTTGCCGGGTGTACTTCATCAGTAACATCGGTACTGGTTCCTCCTGTAGAAAGATTTGCAGTTGGTTTCAATAACACTAATTCATCTTTTGCAGGAACAGTGTTTAAAGTATAATTCTTTTCGTCCAGCATTTTTTGTGTAAACTGATCGATGGTGATCTGCGTTAAAACTTTTTCGTGCCCGTAACCACGGCGTGGGTCTTTATTGGTTTCGTCAATTAAATACTGAATGGTATTTTTTCCATCACCCACCACGCTAGCCGGAGTACGCAATGCCGCACAAATAAATTTATAATTGATCACTAAAATCCTGAAATCAAAACCGGTAATATATTTTTCAATAATAACACTGCGGCCATAAACTTTTGCTGCTGCAAAAGCTTTTAGCGCCATTTCCCAATCGGTAATATTGGTGGTATTGCCTTTCCCGTGATTGCCATCAATTGGTTTTATTACACAGGGATACCCAATGCGGTCAATAGCATCTTTCAATCCTTCCTCTGTTCTTACCACATCGCCTTTTGGTACAGGAATTTCGGCAGCACCCAATAAATTTTTTGTTTCTTCTTTATCGCAGGCAATATCCACCGCAATATTTCCTGTGGTACTTGCAATAGTGGCCCGTATTCTTTTTTGATGTACACCATAACCCAGCTGTACCAAACTGTGTTTGTTTAAACGGATAAATGGAATACCTCTTTTTGCTGCTTCATCTACAATGCAACCTGTGCTGGGTCCAAGCCTGGTATCTTCCCTGATTTCTCTCAGCTTCATAATGTCATCGCTTAAATCATATACCGTATCGTCAATTAAAGCCTGTGTTACTCTTACAGCAGCTCTTGCTGCATACACTCCTGCATCTTCTTCCATATAACTAAAGCATACATAATATTCACCTTCGTTGCCTGTGCCACGGGTGCGGCCAAAGCCAGTATCCATGCCGGCAAGGGTTTGTATTTCCAATGCAATATGTTCTATTACATGACCCATCCAGGTACCTTCGTCCACTCTTTCAAAAAAACCACCACGGGTACCTACACTGCAGCGGTGCTCAATCATGGTAGGAAAAGTTTTTTCCAAACGCTCTCTAAAACCAGCAATGGTATTAGTGGGGCGTTGCTCCATTTCTTCCAAATCTAATTTCATTTGTATCAGTTTGGTGCGGCGTACGCTCCAGTAGTTGGGGCCTTTTAATACCTTAATTTCAAGAATCTTCATAAATGCAGTTTTAGTACCCCTCCGCTCCGCCGTGGCGGAGAACTTATTATGGAGAAGATTATGTGTTTTAGTTTTTTTAACCCGGCTATATTTACTTGTTCAATTTCAGTGGCGTCGCATGGAACATCCCGGTTTGGCGGGACTCTTGTACAACATAACTTTATTGAAATTTCAACATAGCGTAAATTATTTCAGTGTTTCTGTGCCTCTCCCGAAATTATCGGGACATGTGTGGCAAATTGAAAATTACCGAAATCATCTTGCTTTACAAAAAACAAAATTTGTAATTTGTAGTACCAAAACTTTTCATCATGCCCAACCGCCGTTCTTTTTTAAATAAGATGAGTTTGTTATCTGCTTCTGCAATAGCTGCAAATTTATTTCAACCGGCATGGAGCCGCAATTTAAATGCAGCTTTAAAAGATGTAGCAAATGTTGCACCGTCCGAGCTGGCAACTGATGAAGAATTCTGGTATTATGTACAGCAGTCTTATAC
>JAYVJU010000345.1:0-4814 GCA_043769035.1 Ferruginibacter sp. | reverse complement strand
GAAATCCCTTCAGCGATTTTTTTGGTGATGATGATATGTTTAACCAGTTGTTTGGTGGAAGAAGTAATATCATTCCGGAACAAAGGGCCAGTGGTTCGGGAGTTATCATCAGCGAAGATGGTTACATTGTTACCAATAATCATGTGGTGCAAAATGCCGATGAATTAACAGTAACACTGAGCAATAAAAAAATATACAAAGCAAAAGTTGTTGGTGCCGACCCTTCATATGACCTTGCGGTTATTAAAATTGAAGCAGCAGGTTTACCATTTTTATTATACGGTAATTCCGATGATGTAAAAATTGGCCAGTGGGTTTTGGCAATTGGTTATCCTTTAAATTTAGAGACCACCGTAACAGCAGGTATTGTTAGTGCCAAGGCACGCAGTCTTGGTTTAAACAGGGACAAATCCGGCGCAATGGGTGTAGAATCGTTTATACAAACAGATGCTGCAGTAAACCAGGGCAACAGTGGTGGTGCATTAATTAATACCGAAGGAAAATTGATTGGTATCAATTCTGCCATAGCATCCCCTACAGGTTCTTATGCAGGATATTCTTATGCCATCCCTGTAAACATTGCAAAAAAAGTAGTTGATGACCTGATAAAATTTGGCACCGTACAAAGAGCATTCTTAGGAATATCTTATGCACCCGATGGTATATCTGAAGAACAGAAAAAAGCACAGGGTATCGGCGAAGGAAATGGCGTATATGTTACTGACGTTTCTAAAGGCGGTGCTGCGGAAGCTGCCGGTGTTAAAAAAGGTGATTTTATAACCAAGATAAATGGTGTAACGGTTACTTCGAGTGCAGAAATGGTAGAACAGGTGAGCCGTTATAAGCCCAGCGATAAAGTAAGCATCAGCTACGAAAGAGGTGGCAAAGAAAATACATCTACTGTAACCTTAAAAAACAAGGTTGGTAATTTTGACATTGTAAAAGCTGATGCCCTGGTAGAAAGTCTTGGCGCAGACCTTGCAACACTTGATTCGAAAAAAGCGAAGGACTATGGTATTAACGGTGGTGTGGTAGTTAAAAAAATAAATGGTGGTGCTTTAAACGATCAAACCCGTATGAAAGATGGTTTTGTTATTTTAAAGATAAACGACAAAGAGGTAAAGACTGTGGATGAATTGAAAGCTGCAGTAGGTGCAAACAAAACCATTACCATCAGCGGGTTTTATCCGGGGTATGATGGAGTGTATGAATACCCAATTACATTAGGGCAATAAAAAAATGAAGTTGAGCTGCCGCAAAAAATATTTTGCGTCAGCTTTTTTATTACTGGTATAAAACAACTGCACTATATTTTTTTACTGATATAATTCCTGATGATATTTTCACATCATTGTTAGTATTAATAGCAATATTCCATTTTCCTTTTGGTAAACTGATCTCTTTACTTTCAGCATTCCCGTTAAAAACAACAAAAATCTTTTTCCAGCTGTCTTTTACAGCAGCTCCATTAATAGCATAAGCAATAACGCCTGCAGGAGAATCTTCGCTGAAGTTGATATTTTTACTCATCAATTGATTTGTAGTCATTCTAAAAGCCGGGTGGCTCTTGCGCATTTTTATCAGTTGCTGCACTAAATTAAAAGTGGCAATATTTTTACTCTTCCAGCTCCAGTTAATTTTATTAATACTGTCGCCTGCATTATAAGAATTTTCCACCCCTTTTTTATCTCTCAGCAATTCTGTACCTGCATGTAAAAAAGGAATGCCTTGTGATGTTAGTACAATGGCCAAAGACAACTGGTGCATTTTTATGATGTCCTCCTTTGAAGCTTCGGGGCAGGATAAAGAAAGCTTATCCCACAAAGTATTATTGTCATGGCATTCGGAATAAGTAATTACATTCCACGGCGCTTTTGAGTACGCCTCTTTTGAATAATTTACTTTTGACAGATCTACCTGCGGATGATTGGATGCAGCCACTATCCCAAACTTCACCGACTCTTCCATCCCTTTTTTACTGCTTGCAAAACCACGGTCTTTTATTTCGAAAACACTTCCCTTAATGCCATCACGAACGTCATCGCTGAATACTGCTATATTGCGAAGCTTTGCTGCATTTTTTTTCAATGCCCGTTCAGCATCAGGTATGGGAGAAGCGCCGGCAGTCCAGCCTTCGCCATACAATAAAATATCAGGTTTTATTTTGTGCAATTCATCCGAAATGATATTCATGGTTTCAATATCATGCACTCCCATCAGGTCAAAACGAAATCCATCTATATGATATTCTTTTACCCAGTACAATACACTTTCCAGTATAAATTTCCGCATCATCGGCAGTTCACTGGCAGTTTCATTTCCACAAGCTGTAGCATCAGAAAAACTTCCATCTTTTTTATGCCTGAAATAATACCCCGGCACCAATTGATTAAAATTAGAACTCTTTGCATCTGCCACATGATTGTACACTACATCCATCACTACCCTTAATCCATTTTTATGAAAAGTTGCCACCAGTTGTTTTAATTCTTTAATTCTTGTGGCACCATTGTATGGATCGGTACTGTAAGAACCTTCGGGAACATTAAAATTCAGTGGGTCGTATCCCCAATTGTATTGCTGCTTTTCCGGTTGAGATTCATCTACCGAATTATAATCAAAAAATGGCAGCAGGTGAATATGTGTTACACCCAATGTCTTTATATGATCAAGACCTGTTGAAAGCCCTTCTTTATTTTTTGTACCGGGTTCTGTTAACCCTAAAAATTTTCCTTTGTTTTTTATTCCAGAGTTTTCGTCAATAGATGCATCTCTTACATGCAGTTCATATATCACCGCATCTGTCGCTTTATTGGATGTAGAAAATGCCGGGCTTTTATCAGCAGCCCATCCGCCGCCAGGCGGATTAGTTTCTTTTAAATTTATTATCATCGCCCTTTTTCCGTTTACACCAACTGCCTTTGCATAAGGATCGGGCAGATCATTGCTCCATGCATTATTTATATTAACCCTGAATGTATAAAAGATCCCTTTCCAGTCGCCGGATAATTTTGTAAACCATGTTCCGTTAAGTCCTTTACTAAGTTGCACTATTTTTAATGGAGCAGCGTTCGAACCATCTTTATATAAAATTAATTCCGCTGCAATTGCTGTTGGGCTCCATATCCTGAATGATGAGGCAGTTTTGGAATAGCTTAAACCCAGATCAGTTCCATTGTAAACAGGATATGTATTAAAGTCGGGTTGTGCAGTTATTTTTTTCATCGTTACAAAGCAAAGTAATAATATAAATATCCTTTTCATATGCAGCAGTTTCTTGTAATTATTAATTAATTTATTTTTTCAAACACAATATATTCCCAGGCTGACATTATAAAGCGGCTGCCGGTTTGTATAGCAAACTGTTCGCCGGTAAATACATTTTTAAAATTACCCTTTACAAGTTCGTCCTCAATAATACATTCTATCGGGTATTTGCAAAGATTTAAAACAACCAATACTTCATTCTCTTCAAAAGATCTTAAATACAACAGCAATACATCATTTGCATTGGTGCGTACTATTCTTGTACTTACTGTTCTGTCTCCGGCTCTTAAAGCAGGGTTATTTTTACGAAGGCTTAACAGCGTTTTATAAAAATCATGCTTAGCATATTCGCCACTCCAGTTAATCGGGCCCTTGTCAAAAAACTCCAGCCGCTTTAGATTTGGCAATTCCTGCCCGCTGTAAATTAATGGAATACCATTCCAGGTAAAACTGAAAACTGCAAGTGTATCTGCGGCATCTCCATACTTTTCAAATTCGGTACCGTTCCAGGTATTTTCATCATGGTTAGAAGTAAACCATAAAAATAAATTATCGTTTCCCGCCATCTGGTCATATTCCTTCAGCACAGCATCCAGTATTTTTTTATCCTGGCTGCCTTTATAAAATTCAGCGGTCTTATGCATCCATACCCAGGTATAGCAGGCATCAAAAGCCTGGAAATAAGTTGGATGATCAACAGGGTCGCTTTCTGCCAACCAGAAAAGCGTTTTTATTTTTTCCAGCGATGTTCTTGCTTCTATCCAAAAATCCAGCTGTACCCAAAAAGCAAGGTCACAACGAAAGCCATCGATATCACATTCGGCTACCCAAAACTGCATAGCAGCAATCATAGCTTTACGTAAATCAGGATTATTAAAATCCAGTTCGATAATATCATCCATGCCGCTGGCTTTTTTAAAATCATCCGTTTCAGCATCTCTCTTATAATAGTCAGGATGTTCCACCGTCCACACATGATCCCAGCCTGTATGATTGGCCACCCAATCTAATATTACTTTAAACCCCATTTCATGAGCAAGGGAAACTAAATTTTTAAAATCGTCAATCGTTCCATACTCAGCACCCACACTGGTATAGTTGCTACAGGCATACTGGCTGCCCATGCTTCCCTTCCTGTTTTTTACAGCAATAGGTGTTATGGGCATAAACCACAAAACAGCAACTCCCATATCTTTTAAACGGGGCAATTCTTTTGCAAAGGCATTAATGGTTCCTTCGGCTGTATATTGCCGAAGGTTTACTTCGTACACATTGGTATTAAAAATCCAGTCAGCTTTTTTAAACATAGGTTCTGTTAGTTTATCTATATGCAACAATTTACATTTTTGCAGCATTGCTATAACAAAAGTAAATTACCTTTTTGGAAATTAGCTTTATCCAAAAGTAATGTGGATTTTTCAAATACTGTCATTCAAATAAATAAGCTTTAACAGGTATCTTTGCATTTGTTATAAAAACGAGATGAAACAATTTGATGTTCCCATAATTTATCGCAGCCCTTTAATATCTGCCATAAAAAACAAACG
>JAYVJU010000344.1:0-11587 GCA_043769035.1 Ferruginibacter sp. | reverse complement strand
TGTTTTAAACGGGCAGCTTTTTGTGCATTAAGATCTACTTTAGCCTGCAGCAGTTCGGGTTTGGCGCCAAGGCCAACACTTAATTTTTTATCGGCAAGTTTTACCCTTTCTTCATTAATACTCATCTGGTCTTTAACTGCTTTAAGCTGTTGTTTTTGATGAACAATACTGTAATAGTTATTGATGACCGCAGCAATGCTTGTCACCATCTGGTTTTTAATATTCAGTTCGCCCAGTTTTACAAACTCACCCAGCTTATCTCTGGTGGCAAACATTTTATAACCGTCAAACAGGGTCCAGTTTAATTGTACAGCACCGGATAAATTGTTTGAGCGTACACCATTACGTTCCCGCTTGGTACCATCCGAAAATTTTTGCAGCTGGTCGTTGTTGTTGAACACAAATCCCGTACTGCCATTTACTCTTGGTAAAAAAGCTGCCCTGGCATAAGACTTATCCAGTGCATACGATGCAGAATCGTTGCGTAACAATTGTATGTCGTAATTGTTTTTTAATACAGTGGCTATAGCTTCATCTACAGTAAGAATATTTTGCGCAGCAGTTTTTTTGTAACTAAAAACAATTACACTGCAAAAAGAGGTTATTAAAAAAAACTGCTTCATTAGTCCAGAATATTTTTTACGGTTGTTTCTTTTTCAATATTATCCAGTTCGCTTTTTTTCTTTTTAGATGAAAGGAAGGAATATACCGCAGGTACTACAAACAGCGTAAGTATTAACGAGAACATAATACCACCTACAATTACAATGCCTAAAGGAATGCGGCTGGTGGCAGCATCGCCTAAAGATAATGCCAATGGTAAAGCACCCAGCGCCATGGCAAGGCTTGTCATTAAAATTGGGCGTAAACGTTGTGCTGCTGCACTAATAACAGCCTCAGTTTTTTTCATGCCGTTTAACCTGTTTTGATTGGCAAAGTCAACAATTAAAATACCATTTTTTGTAACCAGGCCTATCAGCATTATCATACCAATTTGCGAAAATATATTGAGTGTTTGTCCAAACAACCAAAGCGATAATACGGCACCTGCAATAGCCAATGGTACTGTAACAATAATAATAATGGGGTCTATAAAACTTTCGAACTGTGCTGCCAGAATTAAAAATATAAGTACAACTGCCAGTAAAAAAGCAAAACTGGTATTGCTGCTGCTTTCTGCAAAGTCTCTTGATGAACCGCTTAATGCTGTGCTGAAACTTTCGTCGAGTACTTTTGCTTTTATGCGTTCCATTTCTTTAATACCATCGCCAACAGTTTTGCCCGGCGCTAAACCGGAAGATACGATGGCAGACTTATACCGGTTAAAGTGATAGATGGTTGGTGGCGAAGCATCTTCGGTAACAGTAACCACATTATCTAAACTTAATAAATTACCACGGCTTGTTCTTACATATATTTTTTTAAGATCAGCAGGGTCGTCACGGTTGCCCCTGTCAACCTGCGCCATTACCTGGTATTGTTTTCCGTCTTTAATAAAATAGCCCAGCCTTCTGTTACTAAAAGCCAGCTGCATGGTTTCTGAAATGTCCTGCACACTAACACCAAGCTGGCTTGCTTTTAAACGGTCGATAATTAAACGTAATTCGGGTTTATTAAATTTAAGGTCGGCATCAATGCCCTGTAGTATGGTGCTTTTGTTCGCTTCTTCTAAAAATTTAGGCAGTGCTTTAGACAGTTTATTAAAATCATTATTCTGAATTACAAACTGTACCGGTTGGCCGCCACGACGGTTGACCTGTATGGTTTGATCCTGTACAGGAAATGCCCTGCCTGTGGGATATTTTGATAAATTTTTATTAATGAGGTTAACGATATCCTGCTGGCTCTTTTTTCTTTCGCCGGGTTCATTTAAAGCTACTCTTACAAAACCGGTGTTGGCCGAACCGTTGCCTGTAAAGCCGGGAGCCGTCATACTGGTAACGTATTTTTTTTCGGGTACAGAATCAATAACAAGCGTTACCAGCCTGTCCATATAAGCATCCATGGCATCATACGAAGTACCTTCGGGTGCAGTAACCTGCAGGCGAAAAGCGCTGCGGTCTTCCATAGGTGCCAGCTCACTCTGCAGGTTGCCGCCAATAAACCATATTACCGCAAAGCAAGCTAAAATAATGGGTAAAGCCAGCCACCGTACTTTCATAAAACCACGTAATGAATTTTGGTAACCATTTTCCATCCAGCGGAAAAATGGTTCGGTTTTATTATAGAACCAGGTATGCTTGTGTACATTTTTTCTTGCTAAAAAAACATTAAGTACCGGCGTAAGGGTTAATGATACAAATGCAGAGATCAATACGGCGCCTGCCACCACAATACCAAACTCACGAAACAACCTGCCCACAAAACCCTGTAAAAAAATGATGGGCAAAAACACCACCGCAAGTGTGATGGATGTTGCAATAACGGCAAAATAAATTTCTTTGCTGCCTTCTTTTGCAGCCTGCCATTTGCCCATGCCCTTTTCCATTTTTTTAAAAATATTTTCTGTAACCACAATACCATCATCCACCACAAGGCCTGTTGCCAGTACAATGGCTAAAAGCGTTAAAAGGTTTATGGTAAAACCGGCGAGGTACATAATAAAGAATGCACCAATTAATGAAACAGGTATATCAATTAAAGGCCGTATGGCAATGATCCAGTCTCTGAAAAAAAGATAAATAATAATTACTACAAGTATAAAAGCAACGAGTAAAGTTTCTTTTACTTCTGAAATTGATTTGCGGATGAATTTTGTCTGGTCGTAACTGATTTCAAGTTTGATATCATCGGGCATATCTTTCTTTATACCATCAAAGCGTTTAAATAATTCATCGGCAATTGCAATGGTGTTTGTGCCGGGCTGCGGTATGGTAACAATAGCCAGCATGGGCACGCCGCTTTCTTTTAAAACCGATTCTTCATTTTCTGGCCCCAGCATTACATCGGCAACATCTTTTAATTTTATATCGGTGCCATTTACATTTTTTATAATCAGGTCTTTAAACTGTTCTTCGGTATTCAACCTGCCAAAAGTGCGTATAGAAAGTTCGGTAGCATCGCCTGAAATTTTTCCCGATGGTAATTCAATATTTTCTCTTGTAAGGGCCAGTTGTACATCACGTGGCGAAATGGAAAAAGCAACCAGCTTATCAGGGTTAAGCCATATACGCATGGCATATTTTTTTTCGCCCCAGATGTTTACACCACTTACACCGGGTATAGTTTGAATACGCTCTACAATATTATTTTGTACAAACTCCGACAGTTGCAGTTGATTTTTTGTAGTGCTTTGAATGATCATGAAAACGATGGGGTCGCTGCTGGCATCGGCTTTAGAAACAACAGGCGGGGCATCAAGGTCGGCAGGTAAAGAGCGGGTGGCCTGCGATACCTTATCCCGTACATCGTTAGTTGCGGCTTCAAGGTCAACATCCAGTTCAAATTCTACATTTATATTACTGCTGCCCTGGTTACTGCTGGAAGTGATGTTTTTAATACCGGCAATTCCATAAATGGCTTTTTCAAGCGGCTCGGTAATCTGCGATTCAATAATATCTGCATTGGCACCGGGGTAAGATGCCCGTACACTGATATTGGGTGGGTCAATTGCAGGATAATCTCTTACACCTAAAAATTTATAGCCGATAAGGCCAAATAAAATAATAATTAAGTTTAGCACAATGGCCAGTACGGGGCGTCGTAAACTTAATTCAGAAATATTCACAGTATTATTTTATTTAGTTTTTAGAAATTTTATTTAACTGCACATTTGAACCCGGCCTGGTGGTTAAAAGCCCGGTAACTAAAATGGTATCGCCGGCTTTTAAGCCGCTGGTAACTTCAACCATGGCAGAATCCCTTGCACCCAGTGTTACTATTTCCATAGAAGCAATACCATTTCTTACTGCAATAATTTTTTTATTTCTTGCATCAGGTATTACTGATTGTGTAGGTATCATTAAGGCAGCATTATTTTCGCCCAATGCAATTTTTACTTTTGCAAAAGCACCTGCAATTAATTGCCCGTCTGGTTTTGTTACTGTTGCAATTACCCTCAGGCTCCTGTTATCTGCTGCAATAATATTTTCTGTAGCCGAAATAGTAGCCGGATAAATATTACTGCTGCCTTCAATAGTAAAATGAACCAGCGTACCGTTTTTCATTTTAGCACCGTATAGTTCAGGTACGGTAAAATCTAATTTAAGCTGGCTTACTTTTCTTAATGAAGCAATAATTGTTTGGGGTGTAACATAAGCACCTTTTGTAATTGTTGTTATACCCAGTTTGCCGCTAAAGGGAGCTCTTACTGTTGTTCTTGCAATATTAGTGCGGATGATGTTCATGTCGGCCTTAATATTATTTGCGTTCAGCACACTGATATCGTACTCCTGCTGGCTAACACCGTTTATTTTAAGTAAGGCATTATATCTTTCTGCAGTTTGTTCTGCGGTTTTAAGCTGCACTTCTAATTTTTGTAACTGAGCCTGCAGGTCGGCATCGTAAATTCTAAGTAAAACACTGCCCTGTGCCACATTGCTGCCTTCTTTAAAATATACACCGGTAACCCTTCCCGAAACTTCGGGGCGTATTTCTGTTTCTTCGTAAGCGGCAAGGCTGCCCGGTACTTCAATTTCCTGTGACAATAGCTGTGGTGTAACTATAAAGCCATCGGCCATGGAAGGTGGTGGCGGCATTTTTGGTGCAGCTGCCTTATTATCTTCCTTGCCTTGCTGGCAGGAACTGATAAAGAATGCTAATAAAATAAATACGGAAAAGATTGCAGTTTTTGGTGTAGCCACTTGTATGCTCATTTTGTATTTGACGATATAGTATTAAAAACTTGTCGCCAAAGTTGAGGAAATAAGCCCGAAAAGGGGTTTAAAAAATTATTAAAGGGAAATAGGAGGGATGAAGCAACAGCATAATTTTATGCTACCACCTTTACAGTTTGTTTTATCCTGTTGGCCTGGTGTATCAGTTCCTGTTTTTCTTTACTTAAAATGGTAATATGTCCCATTTTACGGCCGGGCTTGGTTTCTTTTTTGCCATAAATGTGTACAAACACATTATCTATCTGTAAAATTTCGTTCAGGCCTTCGTAAACAGCTTCGCCGCTAAAGCCTTCTGCACCCAATAAATTTACAATGGCAGCCGGTAAAATATGATCGGTATTGCCCAAAGGATAACCCAGCATTACCCGCCACAGCATATCAAATTGAGAAGAATAATTGGCTTCAATGGTGTGATGGCCGCTGTTGTGTACCCTTGGTGCAGTTTCATTTACCAGTACATTGTCATCAATATCTACAAATAATTCCACCGCAAAAATGCCGGGGCTTTGTAAATCCTTTACCACTTTACGTGCAATGGCTTCCACCTTCCACAAAACCTTATCGGCTAAGGCAGCAGGGCTTATCTGGTAATCGAGTAAATTAAGGCGGGTATCAAAAACCATATCCACACTTGGGTACATGGCACTTTCACCCTTATCATTTACAGCAATAATTACAGCAATCTCTTTTTTTATAGCCACCAGCTTTTCTAAAACAGCAGGTCCATCAAATCCTTTTGCCAGGTCTTCTTTGGTTTTTAATAATTCCACGCCACGGCCATCATACCCACCAACGCCAATTTTATGTGCTGCCGGTAAAAAATTTCCGTGTTGCTCTAATTCGGTTTTGTTTTGTGTGATGATGAATTCACTGGTGGGAATTTGATTATCCTTATAAAATTGTTTTTGTAAAACTTTATCCTTAATAGTTTTTAGTGCCGCCGGTTTGGGATAAATTTTTACGCCTTCACTTTCTAATTTTTCAAGTGCAGCTTCATTCACACTTTCTATTTCAATGGTAATGGCATCAAGCCCTTTACCAAAATTGTAAACGTCGTTAAAGTCTTTAATATCGCCTTTGGTAAAATTGTGGCAGAGGTGCGCCGATGGGCAGGCAGCATCATTTTCCATAACAAAGGTTTCAACCGGGTAGTTGGCAGCTGCCTGTAATAACATTCTGCCCAGCTGGCCGCCGCCAAGTATGCCAATTTTTTTCATGTGGCAAATATAAAAGGTATTAGATTAGTTAGGCTTCGTGATATCATTTTTTTATATTCTTTATTGGGTTTTTAAATGTTTGTGTTGATAAGATGGGTTTAAAAATCATTCATCCGGTAAAATAACTGATTACATAAGCAAAATAAAAATAGTGCTATCTTGATTATAATTGTAACTAAGTACAATCTTTTATTATGAATTTTCTGGAGTGGATCAAACAACCCTGGCCCTGGTATGTGGCAGGGCCTTTAATAGGGTTAACAGTACCTGTGTTGTTAATTATCGGCAACAAAAATTTCGGTATCAGTTCTTCTATGCGGCATATTTGTGCGGCCTGCCTGCCTTCAAAAATTCCTTACTTTACTTACGATTGGAAAAAAGAAAGATGGAACCTTTTTTTTGTTGCAGGTATTTTCTTCGGCGGAATTATTGCGACTAATTTGTTAGCCAATCCTGCACCCGTGCAGATCAATCCAACATTAGCGGCTGAACTTTCCGGTTATGGCATTACCGACTACAGCGGACAGGTACCCCATCAATTATTCAACTGGCAAAGTTTAGTTTCTGTAAGAGGGTTTATAATGATGGTGGTTGGGGGATTTATGATTGGTTTTGGTACACGTTACGCCGGCGGCTGCACCAGCGGTCATTCCATTATGGGGCTGGCTACCTTGCAATGGCCTTCATTGGTAGCTACATGCTGTTTTATGGCAGGCGGTTTTATTATGGCTAATCTTATTCTTCCATTTATTCTCAAATTGTAATTATAATGCCAACAACAGATAACAATACCGATTTTGAAGTGCGTTCATTAGATGCGATGTGTGTAAATGAAAGCCGGCTTACACATAAATGGTATCACAATTTAAAATACCTGGTGGTAGGTATTGCATTTGGAATTGTATTTGTAAAAGCAGAAATCATCAGCTGGTTCCGCATACAGGAAATGTTCCGCCTGCAATCTTTTCACATGTATGGTGTAATTGGCAGTGCCGTAGTTGTGGGCATTATTTCTGTATGGCTCATAAAAAAATTTAAAGTAAAAACTATTTACGGAGAGCAGATAGAGTTTCATCCAAAAACATTTAATAAAGGGCAGGTTTACGGTGGTTTATTATTTGGTTTAGGATGGGCTATTACCGGCGCATGTCCCGGTCCGCTGTACGCACAAATTGGTACAGGAGCCACTGTTATTGCAGTTACTTTATTAAGTGCAGTTGCCGGCACCTGGGTATATGGTTATTTTAGAGAAAAATTACCACACTAAGTTTATAAATATCCAACAGAGATAAAACTGCTGCCTTCGTTTGGTTAAATCTTTTTCTTACTTATAAGTTTTGCTATCTTTGTTTTACTATGGTTCCAGATTATCCCCATAAAACATTTGCCGACAAACGCAACAACTACTCTTTATTGATGTTGGCGTTGGCCCAGGATTCGAGCCCTACTCCCTAATAGGACTTTAAGAGAATGCAAACTCTTATCAGGCGATGAAAAATTATTTCTATCTTTTGTTATAAATTTTTTTTATGGAAACAGCAACTATTAAAACTGCTACAAACGTAGTGGACTTTTTACCCTTGCAGGGAACTGATTATGTAGAATTTTATGTAGGCAATGCCAAACAGGCGGCGCATTTTTATAAAACCGCTTTCGGTTTTCAGTCGTTGGCATATGCCGGCCCCGAAACCGGCGTAAAGGATAAAGTGAGTTATGTTATCCGTCAAAACAAACTCACGTTTGTATTAACAACACCTTTAAAAGGCAATAATGATATTGCTGATCATATTTATAAGCATGGTGATGGTGTAAAAGTGCTGGCATTAAAAGTGGATGATGCCACCAGTGCATGGCATGAAACTACAAAGCGTGGCGGAAAATCTTATTTACAGCCTGTTACTTTAAAAGATGATACTGGCGAAGTGGTGCTAAGCGGTATTCATACTTATGGCGATACGGTTCATTTATTTGTAGAAAGAAAAAATTACAACGGTGTGTTTATGCCGGGTTTCAGAGAATGGAAATCAGGTTACAATCCTGCATCAACAGGGTTGTTGTATGTAGATCATTGTGTAGGCAATGTGGGCTGGAACCAGATGAACCCATGGGTAAAATTTTATGAAGATGTGATGGGCTTTAAAAATATTTTAAGTTTTGATGACAATGATATTTCCACCGAATACTCTGCTTTAATGAGTAAGGTAATGAGTAATGGAAACGGCTATGTAAAATTTCCTATTAATGAACCGGCAGAAGGAAAAAAGAAAAGCCAGGTAGAAGAGTATCTTGATTTTTATAATGGCGAAGGTGTGCAGCATGTGGCTATTGCAACAGCAGATATTGTGGCTACTGTAACTGAGTTACAAAACCGTGGCATCGAATTTTTAAATATTCCTGAAAGTTATTATCAAACTGTTTTAGACAGGGTGGGCAAAATTGATGAAGACCTTGCGCCACTGCAAAAACTTGGCATATTAATAGACCGTGATGACGAGGGCTACTTATTACAGATTTTCAGTAAGCCATTGGAAGACAGGCCTACGCTGTTTTTTGAAATTATACAGCGCAAAGGTGCCAAAAGTTTTGGAAAAGGAAATTTTAAAGCCCTGTTTGAAGCCCTGGAAAGAGAGCAGGATGCAAGGGGGAATTTGTAAACTACTAAGTAGATTTCCCCGTAAATAAATGAATTTTCCACATAACTTATTTTTTAACAGATAAAGTATCAATTTTTTTTTAACTTCACACTGTTAATATAGCCTCCAATTTTATTCGATGAAGCAAACCGGTGTAAAATTTTTTTATTTTTCGATTCTCTGCTTACTTGCAGGGAACACTGTGTTTTCCCAAGGCTCATTTGTCGAGTACCAGAAAAGCTCCGTAAAAATTTCTTCCATATTCAATACTACCGAGGATTCTGTGGCAAAGCAGTTTGAAGAAAAAAAACTGGCCTGGCCACCACAGGAAATGTACATACGGTCTTTTAAATACGACCGTCAGCTGGAAGTTTGGGTAAAAGGAAGTACAAAAGAATCTTTCAAATTATTTAAGACCTACAAAATATGTATGCAAAGTGGTACCATGGGTCCAAAACGTGTGCAGGGAGATTACCAGGTGCCAGAAGGATTTTATTATATCAATGAATTTAATCCCAACAGTAATTATCACCTGGCGCTGGGCTTAAACTATCCAAATGCTTCCGATAAAATTTTAAGCGATTCCTTACGTCCTGGTAATGCAATTTACATTCATGGTAATTGTGTATCCACAGGTTGTATACCTATTAGTGATATACCGATGGAAGAATTGTACATTATAGCTTCACATGTAAAAACCTCGGGGCAGGATTTTATCCCGGTACATGTTTATCCGGTAAAGTACAGCATAAAAAAATCAGCTGAATATCTTACCCAAACCCTGCAGACTAAACCTGCATTAATCGATTTTTCTGCACGCCTTAAAGAAGCCTTCACTTATTTTGAAGAAAAAAAGCAGCTGCCTGTTATCATTGTTAATAAAAAAGGAGAGTACATTATTAACTAACGCAGCAATGCCTGTATGGTTTCTGTTGTTCTTTGTGTAAGTAAGATGGT
The DNA here is from genome assembly GCA_043769035.1 of Ferruginibacter sp. Classification (GTDB taxonomy): domain Bacteria; phylum Bacteroidota; class Bacteroidia; order Chitinophagales; family Chitinophagaceae; genus Ferruginibacter. Next base: position 1,945 of record JAYVJU010000344.1, on the reverse strand, counting down.
TTTATCAGCAGTTAGTTCATCAAATTTTTCCCTTGTATAATGCCGGATGGTAAGTAATGTAAGGTCTCTTTGCACCTGCACATCAAATATTGACGAAGCCATTAGTGCAAGTTTTTCTATTTTATCAGGTTTGTCATCTAAACAACACAATACACTTATTGCTCCATTCTGTATCAGGTTAGGTCTTATTTTTATTTCGGTAAACAATTCATATAAACGGCCTACATATTCTTCGCCTACAAAAGAAAAATCTTTTGAATTGAATTGCATCAGCACCTGTTTTTCTTTTACTACAATTACCGGTGGTAAATTATGAACGGGTTTGCTGCTGATAACAGTACCCGGCAGCTCCGGTTGTAAAAAGCAACGCACATGTAATGGAATATTTTTATTCTGCAGCGGTTTAATTGTTTTTGGATGGATGACCTGTGCACCGTAATATGCCATCTCAATCACTTCATCATAACTTAAGGCATCTAAAAATTTTGCATCAGCAAATTGTTTGGGGTCGGCATTCATTACGCCTTCCACATCTTTCCAGATCGTTTGGCTTTCGGCATTCAGTAAATTTGCAAAAATGGCGGCACTGTAATCGCTGCCCTCTCTTCCCAAAGTAGTACTTTCATTTTCATCGGTAGCACCAATAAATCCCTGTGTTATTATCACATTGCAACCGGTAAAAACCGGTTCAATAATATCCTTTACTTTTTGCAGTGTAAAGGCCCAGTCAATAGTAGCATCCCTGAAATTATCATCCGTTCTTACAATATCCCTTACATCAATCCATTTATTGGTTACGCCAATTTCTCCCAGGTAATCACTCATCATCGATGTGCTTAGTAATTCGCCACTGCAAACAATCTGGTCGTAATAATAATCATATTCCCTTACCGGCTTATCATGCAGCAGCCATTCTATTTCTGTAAAAAAATCTTTTAAATGAAGTTCGGCCTGCTGCCAGTGTAGTGTGGTAAGGTATTTCAACATATTTAAATGCTGGTCTTTAACCTGGTTAAAGAGTTGCAGGGCATCATCTTTTCTACCTTCAAAAAAAGCATCCACCACTTTTTCAAGTGCATTCGTGGTTTTGCCCATGGCCGAAATGATCACTAAAATTTTTTCGCCTTTATACGATTGTAAAATACGACCCACGTTCTGTATTCTTTCCACGCTGTTGATGCTGGCACCTCCAAATTTAAAAACCTTCATTTATTAATGGTTGATTAAGTTAATTCTGTAATTTAGCCCTGAAAATTGATTTGCAAAAATCGTAAATCTTGCTCAATAAAATACACCTGCACTTTAAACTAATTTAAGCTATTATGAGTATCAACCGCAGAGTACAAACCTTGGATGAATTTACCATTCAGCAGTTACGGGACTTTCCAAAGGCTACAGGCGAGTTATCAAGTTTATTACGGGATATAGGCCTGGCAGCAAAACGAGTTAATGTGGAAGTAAACAAAGCCGGCCTTGTAGATATTTTAGGCGACGCCGGTGAAATGAATGTGCAGGGCGAAGAGGTAAAAAAATTAGACATATTTGCCAATAACCAGTTTGTTGGTGTATTGCGTCATGGGATAAGTTGTGCAGGTATTGGAAGTGAGGAGCTGGATGATATTGTGATATTTGATGACGAAGTAAGTAATAACAGTAAATACGTTTGTCTTTTCGATCCGCTGGATGGCAGCAGCAATATTGATGTAAATGTTTCTATCGGTACCATCTTTAGTGTGTATCGTAGAGTGAGCGAATTGGGCAAGCCAGCTACCGAAGCTGATTTTCTACAGCCGGGTACTAAACAAATTGCGGCAGGTTATATCATTTACGGTTCATCCACAATGATGGTGTATGCCACAAGGAGAGGGGTAAATGGGTTTACACTAGATCAATCTATCGGAGAATTCACATTAAGTCATCCTAATATTAAATGCCCCGAAGCTGG
>JAYVJU010000343.1:0-7080 GCA_043769035.1 Ferruginibacter sp. | reverse complement strand
AGCGGATATTACTGCAACATTGGGAGGCACTACAGTCGTTAATAATTATCATTTAAAAGTATTGGAAGTGTGGGTAAAGAAAGGAAAGCGTTGGGTGTTATTTGCAAGACAGGCGGTAAAAGGGTAAGTTGGATATTAGAAATTTGATATTAAATACAATGGAAAGGAAAAAAAAATACCTAATACTTATAACTGCAATGTGTTGCATGTTAAACAGTATTGTTGCCCAAAAAAAAGAGGTAGTATATCATTTTCCTGCTGATACCGCTGCAATAGATAAATCACTACCAGACTATATTGATTTAGTAGATGGAAAAAAAATTGAAGGTAAAATAACGAAGGTTAATTTAATCAAGAAATATGTTTACGACAAAATTACCGGTATAATAACGATCGAAGGAGTTGAATACGACGTTAAGGATGTTAAAGGCTATCAATATCAAGGCGTTTATTTCAGTAGAGCTGATTCAAAAAAACATATGATTGTAAGGCTTAAGCATGGAAAAATTAATTTTTATAAATATAGTATGGATGCAGGAATATCTAATGGTAATGGAGTTGTTGAATTTCAATGGGTACATACAAGACATTTAATTCAAAAAGGCGAAGAAGGGGAAATAGATATTTTTAGTATAAAAAAACTTGAAAAATATGTGTCAGACTATCAGCCTGCAGTGGATATTATGAAACAATATTGGGAAAATAAAACAGCTATGGATTCTGAAAAATACTTAGAGAAGGCTATTGATGTTTACAATTCCAGATAAGGTGTGATAGCTACTGTAACACAATAACTAGAAAAATAATTTGATTTAAAAATTTATGTTGTAAAAGCACTGATTTTTTAAAAGTGATAGATAAAATGAAAACAAATTATTCAATAAAATTAGAAAGTATGAAAAAAATTATTTTATTGTTCTTTATGTTAGCAACATTGTTAAATTTTGTAAATGGACAAAATTATAAAGATGAGGCAAAAGAAGCTAAGGATACTTCTTATCAGTGTTTCATAAAACTTACTGACAGTACAATAATTAAATATGCACATTTAAAGTATAAAATGCCGCCGCTTAGTTATGGTTATTTGGAAGGAGACGGCGAGAAATTAAAATATCAGGCAGAAGATATACTTTGCTTTCAGGATGAAAAAGGATATTGGTTACGGATTGTAGATCCTTCTGCTTCTACTAAACCTGTTGTAGGAAGGTTGCCTTTAAGTAACTTCTTTGCGGTAAGAATAGCCAAGGGCAAAATAGAAATGTTTATGAAAAATTCAAATAACGGGAAAGGTGTATTAGATAAGAACTATTCATCTGGCGTTTCTTATTATATTAAAAAAGGAAGCACTTTTACTGGGTTGGATAAATGGGGAGTAGGGTTAAGAAACATGATGAAAGATAATAAAAAGATTTACAATAATTTCGATTATTCAGGTGATATGACGATAAAAGAGATGATTGAAACTATTGCGGAGTACAACAAGAGTAAATAACTAACGAAACTCTTGACTGCTGCTGTTTGATGATCAACAACATACGATAAAGTAAAAGTTGAATAAAGAAATATTGTTGAAGAGTGCGACGCAAATGAAGTTGAATAAAGAATAAATGTTCGTAACAAAATAAAAATTTGCCAAAGGCAAATTGAGATATGAGTAAAAAATTATTATTAGCAAACGCACATGTTCCGGGCATCCGCAGCTACGAAGTGTATCGCCGTGAAGGTGGTTACCGCAGCGTGGAGAAAGCATTGAAAATGCAGCCTGCCGATATTGTGGAAGAAGTAAAAAAGAGTGGACTGCGTGGTCGTGGTGGTGCAGGTTTTCCTACAGGGATGAAGTGGAGTTTTATTGCCAAGCCCGAAGGTGTGCCAAGGCATTTGGTGGTTAATGCAGATGAAAGCGAACCGGGAACTTTTAAAGACCGCTACCTGATGGAATTTATTCCGCACTATTTAATTGAAGGCATGATTGTGTCTTCCTTTGCATTGGGCAGCAACGTCAGTTACATTTACATTCGTGGTGAATATGCATGGATCGTTGATATTTTGGAAGAAGCAATAGCAGAAGCCAAACAAAATGGTTTTTTAGGTAAAAATATTTTAGGCAGCGGATTTGATTGTGAGATTTATGTACAGCGTGGGGCTGGTGCTTATATCTGTGGTGAAGAAACTGCGTTGATAGAATCACTGGAAGGGAAAAGAGGTAATCCAAGAATCAAGCCGCCGTTCCCTGCTGTAAAAGGTGTTTGGGAAAGGCCAACTGTAGTAAACAATGTAGAAACTATCGCTGCAGTTGTACCAATTATAAATGATGGTGGAGAAGAGTACGCAAAGATTGGTGTAGGAAAAAGTACAGGTACAAAATTAATTTCTGCCTGCGGGAATATTAATAAGCCGGGTGTTTACGAAATTGATATGACCATCAGCGTGGAAGAATTTATTTACAGCGATGAATGGTGTGGCGGTATCCCTAATGGAAAAAAATTAAAAGCTTGTATCCCCGGCGGTTCGTCAGTTCCCATTCTGCCTGCTAATTTATTATTGACTACAGCAAAAGGAGAAAAGCGTTTGATGAATTATGAAAGTCTGAGCGACGGTGGTTTTGCAACTGGTAGTATGATGGGCTCGGGAGGGTTTATTGTTTTAGATGAAGACCAGTGTGTGGTAAAACATACTTACACTTTAGCAAGATTCTATCGCCACGAAAGTTGTGGACAATGCAGTCCATGCAGGGAAGGAACCGGTTGGATGGAAAAATTATTAAAAAAAATAGACAGCGGAAAAGGAGAGATAAAAGATATCGACCTGTTGTGGGATATACAAAGAAAAATTGAAGGCAATACAATTTGTCCATTGGGTGATGCAGCAGCATGGCCGGTAGCTGCGGCTATCCGCCATTTCCGTGATGAATTTGAATGGCATGTGTTGAATCCTGAAGAGTGTTTGAGAAAGAATTATGGACTGGCACATTATGCTGATCCGATTCATGTACCTGAAGCAGTATAAAAATATAAATGCAAAAGATAGATAACATAGAGATTAAAAATTTTAAATCGATACGCCATCAGAAGATTGAGGGGTGTAAGCGGATTAATGTATTTGTGGGTGCGCCAAATGTGGGCAAGAGTAATATTTTGGAGGCGTTAAGTTTAATGTGTTTTGAAAATAACCGTTCTGGTCTTTTAAAAGACTTTTGCAGGTTCGACTTATTAATAAATATTTTTAATGATGGGGATAGTGCTAAGGACGCAGAGATTATATGCCGAAATAAAAAATACTCACTAAAATATAAAAATGAGAGCCATTTAACATTTCAAGTAGAAGACACTAATTCTGTATCAACAAAAATATTAGGCAAAACGCCTGTATTAAATAATTTAAAATTCGATCATCATGGGCAACCTACTTTAATTTCTGATAACACAGAAATAAGTGAAATCAGTCCCGTAAAAAAATACCAATTTAAAATTGGGTCAAGTATTAATAGTAAGAATGATGCTAAAACTTTAGAATCACCATTTGGCCGTAATTTAGCCCTTGTTTTAAGGCATAATAAGGATGTTAGACAAGAGTGCGGAGAATTGTTTGATATTTATAATCTTAAACTGATTTTTGACAAAGACGACAATATTGTAGTTCAGAAAAAATTAGATGAGTTTACGGCATTTCAATTTTCTGTTTCTCAAATTGCAGATACTTTACAACGATTAATATTTCATAAAGCGGCAATAGCATCAAATAATAATGCAGTCCTGCTTTTTGAAGAACCTGAAGCTCAAATGTTTCCCCCCTATATTTCGAAATTTACCGGAGACATGGTTTATAATGAAAATAATAATCAGTTCTTCATAACAACACACAGCCCATTTGTATTGAATGACTTATTGGATAATGCTGAAAGTGAAGATTTAGCCATTTATGTGGTTAGCTATAAAAATGATACCGGTGAAACGAAAATTAATAGAATGAGTGATTTAGACAAACGGGAAGCATATCAGTTTGGCTATGATTTTTTTATGAATATTAACCAATTCATCCCACAAGAAACGAATGGTTAACTTTGAAAATAGTTGGTATCAGTATTTTGTACCTGAATGTTTTTTTGATACAGTTCTTTTATTGAAACTAATGAAAACCAATAAACGATTGATGCATCGTAAGGGTTGCAGTAATGTGGTAAATGATTTTAAAAGCGAAAGATTAAAAAATTTGTTTGCAGTTGCGATTATTGATAATGATAAAAAGGAGTTGGATTATTTAAAGGATTGTGAAATTAAATATGACGCAAATAAATTACGCTTACTTAAACATAAAACTGAAAAACATTTTTTAATTCAATTAAATCCGCCATTAGAAAAATGGATTATTGAGGTTTTGGAAGAAAATAATTTAGAAATTGAGAGTTTTGGTTATCCAAGGGATTATAGAAAGTTAAAGAAAAAAATAAAAAATGATATTGACAACGAAAATGACTTGAAGCTTAATAAGTTGGTTGAAGCTATCATTAAAACAGATTGCGAAGCAATAAAAAAATTGAAATTCTTTTTACAATATCTAAAGGATAAAAATTACGAAGCAGATATAAAAGATTTGATAAATGCCTGACGAAATAAAAACATTTAAAGTAACCATTGATAACATCACAATAGATGTTGCCCCAGGCACTACTGTATTAAATGCGGCACGTACCATTGGTGGCGATGTAACACCGCCGGCAATGTGCTATTACAGCAAGTTGCAGGGCAGTGGCGGTAAATGCCGTACCTGTTTGGTAGAAGTTGCTGCAGGCTCTACAGCAGATCCAAGGCCAATGCCTAAACTGGTTGCCAGTTGCAGAACAACGGTTATGGATGGCATGATAGTAAAAAATATTACCAGTGATAAAGTAAAAGATGCCAGAGCAGGTGTGGTGGAATTTTTATTGCTGAATCATCCTTTAGATTGCCCGATATGCGACCAGGCAGGCGAATGTCATTTGCAAGATTTAGGATATGAGCATGGTAAAGAAGGCACCCGCTACGAATTTAAAAGACGCACTTTTGAAAAAGAAGATATTGGCCCGTACATACAACTGCACATGACAAGGTGTATTCTTTGTTACCGTTGCACTTATGTTGCCGATCAATTAACCAATAACAGGGTGCATGGTATTTTAGACCGTGGCGACCATGCAAAAATTTCTACCTACATTTCCAAAGCTATTGATAATGATTTTAGCGGCAACATGATCGATGTTTGCCCGGTGGGTGCATTAACAGATAAAACCTTCCGGTTTAAAAACAGAGTATGGTTTACAAAACCTGTAGATGCCCATCGTGAATGTACAACACCCGGTTGTTGTGGTAAAACCACTTTATGGTTACGTGGCGATGATGTGTACCGGGTAACTGCACGTAAAGATCAATGGGGCGAAGTACAAAGCTTTGATGGTAAACCCGGCTGGATATGCAATACCTGCCGCTTTGATAAAAAGAAAACCAGCGACTGGACCATTGAAGGTGTAACAAAAGTTAGTCGTCATTCAGTAATATCGCAAGGGCATTACGAAGGTTTGGTAACACCATCCGAAACAGTACAAAAAGTTATGGGTGGCAGGGCGCCAAAATTATTGATGAACATACACAATGTTAGTGAGGTAAATAATCCTTCAATTGATCTGAGTAAAATTGAAGGGCCGGCACACGGCGAAGATTTTAAAAATGCCGGCGCTCATGTAGATGGTGCAGGCGAATCTACACAGTGGGGGATGAAAAAATAAAATGTTGAACCGGGTAAAACCTGTTTAAAATATATAATAACGGATTATGCTTTTAATAATTGATTGGCCATTGATAATAGAAAAGTTGGTGCTCATACTGGTAGTGGTAATGGGTTCTCTGGGTATTGCCATGTACACCACTTTTGCCGAACGTAAAGTAGCTGCAATTTTGCAGGACAGGCGTGGCCCCAACCGTGCAGGCCCTTTTGGTTTATTGCAACCACTGGCAGATGGGTTAAAATTATTTTTTAAAGAAGAGATCATACCTGATTTTTCATCTAAATTCTTATTTATTCTTGGTCCGTCACTGGCCATGCTTACTGCAATAATGACCAGCGCTGTTATTCCCTGGGGCGATAAAGTACATTTTTTCGACAGGGATATCTCTTTACAAATTGCCAGTGTTGATGTGGGCATATTGTATGTTTTTGCCGTAGTGAGTTTAGGTGTGTATGGTATAATGATCGGCAGCTGGGCAAGTAACAATAAGTTTTCTTTAATGGGTGGTTTAAGAGCTGCCTCACAAATTATCAGTTACGAACTGGCAATGGGTATTTCGTTGATTGCATTGATACTGGTTACCGGCAATCTTAATCTTAAAGAAATAGTATTGCAGCAGCAGGCAGGTAACTGGAATGTGGTGTATCAGCCGCTGGGCTTTTTAATATTTTTAATTTGTGCTTTTGCAGAGTGTAACCGTACACCATTTGATTTGCCCGAAGCAGAAAATGAATTGATTGGTGGTTATCATACAGAATACTCTTCTATGAAACTGGGCTTTTATTTATTTGCCGAATACATTAATATGTTTGTAAGCAGTGTAATTATGGCAACGCTGTTTTTTGGCGGCTACGATTGCCCGTTTGTAAATGAAGCAAATTTTTCACCTAATATTGCAGCCTTAATTGGTATAGTGGCTTTAATGGCAAAAGTGGTTGGGTTTTTATTTTTATTTATGTGGGTGCGTTGGACAATTCCACGTTTCCGCTACGACCAGTTAATGAACTTAGGCTGGAAGGTTTTAATACCGCTGGCATTAATAAATATGCTGGCAACCGGAGGGGTACTTTTATTTTTAAATAAATAATTATAATAAAACTGTAAAAGGTTTTTACAAATATGCAAGCATTAACTAACAGAATAAAACAGGTAGAAAGGAAGCCGCTGAGCTTTATGGAAAGGCTGTACCTGCCTGCTATCTTTAAGGGCATGTTCATTACGTTCATGCACATCTTTAAAAAGAAGCCAACAATTAATTACCCCGAAAAGAAACGGCCTTTCAGTCCTGTGTTCAGGGGGCTGCACATTTTAAACCGTGATGC
>JAYVJU010000342.1:0-10433 GCA_043769035.1 Ferruginibacter sp. | reverse complement strand
TGTTTACGGTTGCCCTTATTGCTTTCTGCCAGTACCCAATCGGCATTGCCTTCATTTACCAGTGTAATACGCTCTGCATCTTCGGCACCAAGCTGCACTACTCTATTTTCGCCGGGTTTTATTACTGCCGTGTAGCTGCGTTTTAATTCTGCATCCAATTGTTTTAATTGTTGCGGTTGTAAATAATCATCGTTGTAATGCCACACATCCAAACGGCTCAGTTCAAAATCTACCAGCGTAGTATCTTTTGGTGCTTTAATGGGCGCTGTACCAAAGAATAATTTTTTACCGTCTTTACTAAAAACCAAATTTGCATTTTCGCTGATGGTATTGCCAAGCTTCATACCAACAGTATTTTTTTCGGCAATAATAGCTGCACTGTCGTTACCCGGTTTGTAATAATACAGTTTATAAAATTTAGTAAGTGCTTTTGCAGCGCTATCTCTTTCGGCAACAAAAGCTAACTGATTACCCTCTTCATTTAACACATAATTTTTTGCATCATTAAATTTTTTAAAAATGGTATCGGTTTTACCCGAGGCAAGATCGATCCACAGCACCGCAGCTTTTGTAATGCTGTCGTTATTTTTTGCAGAAGTTTCAACAATTAATGTGTTGGCTTTTTTACTGAAAAAATATTCTGTTACCAGTTTAATTTTTTTATCGGTGCCGGTATTTAAATTTCTTATTACCAGTTCTGTTCCTTCTTCTACTTTTTCTGCATCGGCTTTTGGTGCAGCAGGTTTAGTTTCTTTTTTTGCAGGAGTAAGTACTGCCAGGCCTTTTGTTTGTGCTTCTTTGGTTTTGTTACGTATGCTGTCGGCAACTCTTACCAGGCTGTCGGCCATTTGCAGCATGTTTTTTAATTGTGTTGCTGAGTCGGGCAGGGCTTTTACCCTTGGTGCAGCTGGTTCAGTTTTTTCTAAAAGGTAAGCCACCCAGCCGCCGGCTTTTTCCGGTGTTTTGTAAGATTTTATTTTAGCCATCTTCCACACACTATCCTGCCCCAGCTCAATAATACCCAGCGAATCTTTTGGCAGATCATCCCCTGTTTTCTTTTTAATTTTTGCCTGCCTGGTTTCCTGGAACGATGGCTTTATTTTAAACACGGCATATTTACTGTCTTCTGTTATTACTGCACTATAACCACGTGCAATTACTTTTTTATATTTTGTATTGGGATTTTGTATCACCAGTTCGCCATCGCCTTCCTGCGGATTAACAGTGTACAACACAAATTGCCCGTCATTGCTGATCAAGCGTTCGCCGAAGCTTTTCCAGCTGTCGTACACTGTGTGGTCGAGTGGTTTTTTATTTTGTGCGGTTGCAGCAGTTGCAATACAAACCAGGGAGAAGAAAATAATTTTTTTCATGCGTAAAGTTTTGGAGGAATAAAGTTATTGGAAATTGTGGGAACGGGGATTTAAAGATTAAAAGGATTTAAAAGATAAAGAAGGTTAATCCTTTTAATCTTTAAATCCACCCAAATCCATGTTCAGACAACTACTCCTCCTCAAATCCCCATTCCGTCCTCAGCCCATCCAATCTTTCGCCTGCCAGTTTAATGGTATCGTAATGCCCGGCATTATTTTTCTGCCGGTAGGCTTCGTATAAAGTAACAGCGCAGGCAACAGAAATGTTGAGTGATTTTATAATGCCCACCTGCGGAATAATAAAATTTCCATCAGCCATGGCAATAATATCTTCGCTAACGCCGCTGTGTTCGTTACCAAAAACCAATGCCACAGGTTCGGTTAAATTCAGTTCATGTAATCCAACAGCATCGCTGCTTAAATGCGTGGTGTAAATTTTTTTGTAGCGTTTGCGTAACTCGGCAAAACATTCTGCTGCATCGGTGTATTGATGTACCGTTAACCATTTGGCAGCACTGCTGCTGCTTTTAGCACCCCATTTACGGTGCGGCGGAATTTTATTATTCAATATAAAAATATCCTGCATACCCACCGCATCTGCAGTACGCATTACAGCACTGATATTATGCGGATCAAAAACATTTTCCAGTACCACGGTAAGGTCGGGCTGGCGTTTATTTAAAACTGAAGTAAGGCGGTCGTTGCGTTCGGGTGTCATGTATAAATTAATCTTTTTCAAAAATGGCCTTTATAAATTGCCGGTGAATGGCATTAAAATATGCCTGGTCAATATCTGTACAGGACATATATTGAAATTTTGTTTTCATATAAAATCCAGTTTCCAGCGTATAGTTATATGAAAAAGGTCTATTTCTGATTTGTGCTGTATCCAGACTAAACAATGCTGTTTTCATAGCAATTAATGCTTTTATCATGTGGGCACTGTCCTTTATAATTACTCGTTGTTGTTCTTTTTTAGTTGAACCGGGAAAGCTGACGAGGTATTTATTTTTATTTTTTTTGATGGCAATCGTATTAGAGATTGCTGTATCGGTTAAAATGATATCGATTGAATCTGTCGTTGCAAGTGAATCTGCAATAATAGCATCAGTATAACCATAAATTTCGCTGGCAAATAGATTGATAGTACTATCACTGATAAGATGAATAGTTCTGGAAATAGTTTCATTAAAAATAGTACTTACACTATAAGTATAATTTCCTGTAGTAAGGCTGTCATACTCAATCGTGCCGCCACCTTTTGTAATGGTGTCTAACCATGCGACACAAATTTTACCTGAAAAATCTTTCAATACAAAATTGATGTTGGCAACTGTATCGTAATAATTACTCGATTCTAAAGGCAATTGAATGGTAAGCGCATGTATTTTACCATTCATACCACTATTGCTGTTTTTACAGGCAGTAAAAGCAACTATTATGAACAATATTGTAATAAGCCTGAAAGGAAAAATCATGTACCGGTTATTATTCAGCAAATGTAAAAGAAAGCCTGTATTTCCGCCTATAAAAAATATTACGGTGCTATAAAATCATTCTTTACTTTTAAAGATAAAACTACAACACATGAAACAATTTCTTGCTTTAGCAATTACCTGCACGGTTTTGTACAGTTGCAACAGTGCCGACAGTGGAGATAAAACCGCCGCTGCCAAACCGGATATACTGGCTGCTAATTTAGACAGCACTGTAAAACCCGGTGATGATTTTTTTGACTATGCCAATGGTGGCTGGATAAAAAGAAATCCCATACCCGGCGAACAATCCAGCTGGGGTATTGGCAATTTAGTAATAGAAGAAAACCTGAAACGCCTGAGAGAGATCTCTGAAAAAGCGGCCACCAGCAATGCTGCAAAAGGAAGTGGTGATCAGAAGATCGGCGACTTCTGGAGCATGGCAATGGACAGTGCAAAGATTGAAGCCGATGGTTTAAAACCCATTCAACCGTTGCTGGATAAATTAAATGCAGTAACAGATACCAAAGGTTTAATTACTGTGGTAAGCGATTTTAAAAAGATAGGTTCTAATACTTTATTTGGCGAATACGTTGGGCAGGATGCCAAGAAAAGCGATGTGATGGCGTATAATTTATTCCAGGGTGGCCTGGGTTTACCTGAACGGGAATATTATTTTAAAACAGATTCGGCTACCATTAATATCCGCAACGAATATGTAAAATACATTTCTAAAATATTGACCATGGCCGGCGAAGATGCCACTGCTGCCGCAACAACTGCTAAAAATATTTTAGCCATGGAAACAAAATTGGCTACAGTATCCCGTAAGCTGGAAGACCTGAGAGATCCGTATAAGAATTATAATAAAATGGCGGTGGCCGATCTTTCTAAAATGGCAGGCAATATTGACTGGCCCACCTATTTAAATAATATAGGTGTAAAAACAGTTGACTCGGTAATTGTTGGCCAGCCTGAATTTTTTAAAGGCTTGAATGCTGTATTAACTGCAACTCCCATCAGCGATCTTAAAAACTATGTGAAATTTAATTTAATCAGCGACCTCTCCGGTGTACTGCCCGATGCCTATGGCATTGAAGCATTTAATTTTTCGAAACTGTTCAGCGGTGCCAAGGCAAGAAAACCAAGATGGAAACGTGTGATACAAATGGAAGAAGATGCCATGGGTGAAATGCTGGGGCAATTGTATGTAAAAGAATTTTTTAACGAAACAGCAAAAAAGCGCTACACCAATATGGTGGAAGATATTCGTGCCGCATTAAAAGACCGCATTGCTAAACTGACCTGGATGGGTGACAGTACCAAACAAAAAGCGTATGCAAAACTGGCTGCAATAAAAAGTAAAGTGGGCTACCCCGATAAATGGAAAGATTTTTCGGCCATGGAAATTGGTAAGGAAAGCTTTGCAAAAAACTATATGAACTCAAGGTTATGGTGGCATAATTATAATTACGATAAATTAGGCAAACCGGTAAACAGGGATGAATGGGAAATTTATCCGCAAACTTATAATGCTTATTACAACCCCAGTAATAACGAAATTGTTTTGCCTGCAGGCATCTTTACCGTACCGGGTTACAGGGATGAAGAACTGGATGATGCTGTTGTGTATGGTTACGGTGGTGCCAGCACCATTGGCCACGAAATTACACATGGCTTTGATGATGAGGGAAGGCAGTTTGATGCAGCAGGAAATTTAGTAAGCTGGTGGACAAAAAATGATGAAGCCGCATTTACCAAAAGAGCTGATGTAATGGTACAGCAGTTCAACGAATTTGAACCCATAAAAGGTTATCACATTAATGGTAAAGCATCACTGGGCGAAAACATTGCCGACCTTGGCGGTATTTTACTGGGCATTGAAGCCTTTAAAAAAACACAACAGTATAAAGACAATAAAAACATCAGCAACCTTACACCCATGCAACGCTATTTTATGGGTTATGCTTTAGGCTGGCTGGGCCATACCAGGGAAGAACAGTTACGCAGCCGTTTATTAACCGATGTACACTCCCCTGCCAAATACAGGGTTAACGGGCCTTTTGTTGATGTGGATGAATTTTATACCACCTTTAATATTAAACCCGGCGATAAAATGTACCGGGCAGATAGTTTAAGGGTGAGGATTTGGTAAGAGGCCGTTGCTGGTCATTTTCATTTTGAAAGCTGTCAGCCTGAGCTTGTCGAAGGCGGGTTGTAATCTAAAGATAAGCCGGTTTCGACAAGCTCAACCTGACAGCTTTTAAATATTGAATTTTAAAACTGAGATACTACTTAAATTCTCCTACTTGTAATTTATCGCAACATTGCATAACTTGTAGCGTATGAGAACACACCTTAAAAAAGACGAAAAACTTTTAATCATAATCAGGCAGCACTGGATAAAACTGGCGCTGCCTTTTTTTGCATGGCTGCTGCTGGCCATATTGTTACTGGCCTTTATAAAAAATTATAAAGTTGACCTGATCATTATTTTATTAACGGCCATTTACCCCATGATAGAATACATTAACTGGAAATACAACCTGTGGGCCGTTACCAATATGAGGGTGGTTGACGAAAGCGGTTTTTTTACCCGTTACTCCAAAGAAAGTCCGCTGGATAAAATTAATAATGTAGAATACGACCAGCCGGTACTGGGCAGAATATTAGGCTATGGTAATGTAGATATACAAACCGCTGCCGAAATGGGAGAAACAAAATACATACTTATACACCACCCCAAATTATTGAAAGACACCATTACCCACGCACAGGAAGAATATAAAAAAATACAGATCACCAGCCAAGCCACACAACTGGCACAGGCCATTGCAAAAACCACACCTGTTGCCGCTGCCGCTCCTGCCCAATCGCAGCAAATGATTGCCGACGAACTGCACAAACTTTTTGAGCTGCTGCAAAAAGGCGCTATAACACAGGAAGAATATTTGGCACAGAAAAATAAGTTGTTGGGGAATTGATTGTTGGGGGGATAGTAGTAATGCAATTTAATGCTGGCACATTGGTTAAACAAGCTGGTACTACATCCAAATTAACTTGACCATTCAAATAAAAAGACAAAAAAATGCCAAACTTGAAAAATTAAAGTATCAGAATAATGAAAGAAAAAATATTAAGCACTATTTATAAAAAACTAAGTGACGGTTTTCAAACACACTTTTATACATACAGTGAATTTGAAAATGCGTATTCAAAACATTATTTTTCTTTATTGGAAGAACTTACATCATTAACTAAAACATATTATCAATTAAAAAACTCGGCGAATAAAGACGAAAGTTCAGAAGTAATAAAAGTTCACAAGGAAGATTTTATTATTCAATCTTTCAATAACAAACAGCGTAGTTATAACTCCCAAAATAAGTATACAATTGAAAATTTAGCCGAACTAAAAGAAACCAAAGAAGGTGACTATAGCAGCTATTCAAAAAACTACGACTACTACTTTGAAAATGAAACAAATTTTGTTACCCCTTTTCTTGAGTTTATTGAAACTAGAGCAGGTGAAATTGTTTCAGCCAAAGAAAACGAAAATATTTTATCTATTGACAAAATATTTTGGAACTATTTTTTAAATTCGTTCGCAACTTCTAATGTGGGAAGCCTAAAACGAAAAGAAGAATTAATAAAAACACCAGAATTAATTTTAGAAAATTTTAGAGCAGACTATTTATCGAATATATTCCTACAATTTCTTCACACTACTGACAAACAGATTAGTGACATAGAATTTTCAGGGCTTGAATCATATATCATTAATATCGGGGAAAGAAAATATATAACAGAACGTTCTGGATGGACAACCAATAATTTTCAGGTTATTAATAGTGGCAAGACCTATGCTTTTTCAACATCAACAAAGGATGAAAGCAAAATCGAAGGAAAATTTGTTAACATCTTTATTCTTCAATTGAATAAAAGACACTTACTGAAAATTAGTATTACCGTTGATGAAACAGAGCAAACGCCATATATAATCTATCGGGATTTTGAGAAAGTGTCTCTAAAAAATGAGTGTGAAATTCTTATTGCAAAACATCACGGCAACGAAACAATAATATTTGATTCAAAAAAAGAAGCTTTGGACTTTCAAGCAAAAGTTTTAGAATTAAAAGAAGGTAGAAACAACAATTACAGAAAGAATTAAAAACCTTGTACGACAGACTAAAAGCACAGCAGGCGACATTGGATCTACCACGCCATATTATTCTCCAGCCAACAGTATAAAGCTTCAAATAAACAGCAAGCTACCAGTAAGAATTATTTCTCGTTTCGCAAATTGCGAAATGAGAAATATTCCGCTGCTACAAGGATTTTCTTAATCCGTTATTATACAGCTGTAACAAAGGGGGTACGATGGTCTTAAGCTATAAATACTCTAAGGTTTTAGATTACAAAAATACAATGTCACCCCTTTGGGGTTTTGCTGATTACTTATTAATTTTTCTATAGTAATAACATCCCTTTGGGATTTTTAAGCCTGAAAGGCTGACATTAATATAGAAACAGAGATATATTAGCTTTAGCAAAACCCCGAAGGGCAATGTCATTAAGTTAAGGATTGTTAATTGAATTGCGCCGCCCTTTAGGGCGGTGAATGAGATGAAAAAATGCATTTGGGCTTTAGCCCAAAACAAATTATTGGGCTAAAGCCCTGTTTGTGGAGTGCTGATATGCTCCCTGCCCTGAAGGGCAGGGCAATTCAATCTTAACTTAATGACATTGCCCGATGGGGTGACATTATTTATACTATATTGTTACATTGAAGTACATTCCGTTGCAGGTATTGCGGCATATTTTGAAAACGGTATTGATTGTACAACTATCATTTTTTTATCACACAAAAAAGCTCACCGTCTTTCAACGATGAGCCTTAAGCCATGAAACTGCTTGCTATATAATTAAAACCCTAAGCCAACTGTAAAGCCCCTGGTATTTTTAGGAAAGTCGAATAATTTTGTTGCAGTACCCGTACCGATATTAATGCTGTATAATCCGTTGGTAGCACCCACAGTAAAAATGCCATAAGCAATACCTGTTGTGCTGCCAATATCAAAACCATTTGCTGTTTCTACATTTATACCCAATGCACCAACTTCCATAAGCACACCGTTATTAGGCGGGTTTTGCAAATACAATTTATCGGTGGTAACATCAATAACATACAAAGCTGTTTGTGTGGCACCTGCATAGTTAGTGGTATATGCTGCAGCACTTACATTTGGTGTGCCGGGGTTTAATATCCCATCTGTTGCTGCTATCAATCCTGTGTTAGGATCCATCCGCAAATTTTGTCCGTTGTTACCAATCACACGTATCCTGTCAACTGTTGGGTTAAAATCAAACCCATAACTTGTTCCGGTAAGTAACGGTGCAAACACACCTGCGCCAACCATGGTGGCAGCACCACTCGATGTGTTGAGTGCATATAACCTGCTGCTGCTGCCCAATGCAAACAACTGTCCGTTTACCAAACGAAAATCAATACCCAGAATATTTTCGCCTGCCTGCAAACCTGTTATTGCTTTTGATACCGGTGCATCTGCTTTGGTATGATTAAAGATGAGCAGGTTATTCATATCATCCACAGCATACGCAACGGGATTTGTTGGTATGGCAATGCCGGTAATATTATCGCCTGCACCAAAAATGCCTAATGCTGTTGCTTTGCCCGATGCAGTATCTATCTGAAATAAAGTTTGTTTACCACCAACTGTTAATGCAGCCAGTGCTGTTTTTCCGTCAGGAGAAATATCGAAACCACTTTCACCGGTAGCCGTAATTTCCAGGCTGCCCACTTCAACCAATGTGCCGTTATTAGGAGGTATCTGTCTGAATAATTTATTTGATGCTACATCAATATCATACAATACTGTTGCAGTAGAGCCCGATACATTTCCGGAATAGGCAACCGAATTAACTGTTGGCGCAGCGCCTCCGTTAATGCTGCCATCAACTGCGGCTACAGTTCCTGTTTCGGGGTTCAATCTTAAATTTTGTCCTGTACTGGTAACTACTCTTATCCTGTCAACTGTCGGGTTAAAATCAAACCCCACTGCTGCACCAGAAATGGCTGGTGTAAATGGCGTTGCACTTACAGCTCTTGCTACACCTGTTGTGGTATTAATAACATACAAACGGCTGGTACTACCCAGTGCATACAATTCGCCGGTGGCGGGCCTGAAATCGATTGCTGAAATATTTTCGCCGGACTGTAAGCCGCTTACCATAAGTATTGCCTGCGCCGTGGTTGATGTTTTGGCATTGTATTTTATCAACTGGTTGGTAGCTGATACGCCAAAGAAAACCACATCGGGTTTTATAACAACCGGTGTGTTATCAATTGGCGGGTTATCATCTTTTGTACAGGAGCTTAACCCTATAGAAAGTAATAAGGCAAAAGCAGCAGGCTTAAATATCGACAGTAGTGAATTTTGATTGTGCATAGCGTAAGTTTTTTAGTTAAATATTTCAGGTTACCGTGTTTACTTACGGCGATTCAGGGAAAACGGTTTTAGGCTGCTTAAAATATTTGTACTATTACCTTATCGTGGTATTGCATTTGTAAATTATGTGCTGTACTTTTCTAAGCAAATCATTTATGTTATGCCATACAACTTTAATATTGATATTCATTGCCATACCAGTGGCAAGCCTTACATGAGCGGCCGCACCCAGCAGGAGCACACGCCATTTGAAACCTACGAAAATGATATACAGAGCTGGCTGCTGAGCAGGCTGAACAAACAGATAGAAAAAATATCGGAAGTACGGCTGGCTACGCAAAGTAATTTTGATAACCTCAGTGCTGGTAATGTACGTGTTATTATTGCCTCCTTCACCCCGCTTGAAAGAGCATTTTTAGTAATTAACCAAAAACCTGACAGTTTTTTTAATGATGTATTAAAAGATCTGGTAACGGAAACTACAACGCCCTGGGAAGACACGGTGAAAAGTAAAGTGGTAAATGCCTTAACCGGTTTTTATACCGACGATGTTGACTTTATTAAAAAGTCGATGCTGCATTATTTCAGGGAAGCGTTTTTACCGGAGTACAATTATTTTACCAGCTTTAACGATAAAAAAAGCCCTGATAAAAAATACAAGATAAAATTTGTAAAAAATTTTGCCGAGATAGATGCCACTATTAAAGCAGATAAAAAAACAATTTGCGTAATACTGAGTATTGAAGGCGCACATTCGCTTGCCAGGGAAGTACCCAACCTTAATGCATTAAGAAGAGAACAGGGAAGAAGCCACCGGAGAGACCCAGCCGATTTTACCCTGCTGATAGATTATGTAAAGAATATTGAAAAGCTGAAAGCGCTGGACTTTGTTCCGCTCTTTGTTTCTATCAACCACCATTTTTGGAATGGCCTTGGCGGACATGCCAAAAGCCTGATGAAACTGATTGGTACATTGGTATCGCAGGATGAAGGCCTTAATGAAGGGTTGAAAGAAATAGGCAAAGAAGTAATTAATTATTTATTGCGGAAAGATAACGGCCCAAGGATATTGATTGACATCAAACACATGAGCCCGCTGTGCAGGCAGGAATTTT
>JAYVJU010000341.1:0-27863 GCA_043769035.1 Ferruginibacter sp. | reverse complement strand
ATAAAAGATTTTGAAGGAAATATAATAGGTAAAGTTACTTCGGGCACACAATCGCCGTCATTGAGTAAAGCAATTGGAATGGGCTATGTTGATAATAAGTTTGCAGCTATTGATAGCGAAATTTACATCAGCATAAGAAATACTTTACTAAAAGCTAAAGTTGTTAAAATGCCTTTTGTGTAAGCCCCCATCCCTGCCTACCGGCAGGCAGGCCCGAAAGAGAAGTAAAAAAGTTATGCCAAAAATTCATATTACAACCTTTATTGCAGCCCCGGTTGAACGTGTTTTTAATTTAAGCCGTAGTATAACCCTGCATAAAATTTCAGCAAAAGATACTAATGAAGAAGCCATTGCCGGTGTAACATCCGGCCTGATTAATTTAAATGAAACGGTTACCTGGCAGGCTAAACATCTTTTTAAAACAAGACAGCATACTTCAAAAATATCTGCAATGGAAATGCCTGTACATTTTGTTGATGAAATGGTAACCGGTGATTTTAAAAGTTTTTACCACGAACATTTTTTTAAGGTGGTTGACAACGGTACAATAATGATTGACATCTTAACTTTTGAAACCCCTTATGGATTTATTGGCCGCTGGTTCAATAAATTGTATCTAAAAAAATATCTGGAAAAATTTTTAACAAAAAGGAACAACGTAATAAAAGAATATGCCGAAACAGAAAAGTGGAAAGCAATATTGAATTAAATTTGATCCGATGCAAGCAAACAAACCAATACTGAATACCTGCCTTTCTCCCGCTTTGTTAAACCTGTACGATTTAAAAAACGCCGTAGTGGTTATCATTGATGTTTTCAGGGCTACATCAACCATTGCATCGGTTTTAAAAAATGGTGCTAAATGTATTATTCCTGTAGATACTGTTGCAAAAGCAATTTCGATAAGTAAAAAAATAGATGCGATTGCCGCAGGAGAAAGAGACGGAAAAATTGCAGAAGGTTTAGAACATGGCAATTCACCATTGGAATACAGTAAAGAATTTATTGAAGGAAAAACACTTGTGCTAACCACCACCAATGGTACCAAGTTATTGCAAATGGCATTAGATAATAATGCAGATACCATTATCAGTGGTTCATTTCCTAACCTTTCATCGGTATGTAAATTTTTAGTTGAACAAAATAAAAATGTGGTGTTAGGCTGTGCCGGCTGGAAAGACCGTGTGAATATAGAAGATACATTATTTGCCGGGGCGGTTATCAGTAAAATAAAAGAACACTTTACCATTCATTGCGACAGCTCCTTAACAGCCGAATTACTTTACGAAACCAATAAACATGATATTATTGGTTTTGCGCCAAAACTTACACACTATCACCGACTGGTTGACCGATTTGGTTTGATAGAAGATATCAACTTTTGTTTAACGCCGGATGTGGCTGATGTGTTGGTGGTGTATGAAGATGGAAAGTTGCTGGCTAAATAAAGTAGTATATAAAAACCTCTGCTATTTCTCTGGTAACTAAACTGCTTTATGTATTAAGGCTGCTTTATTCCCTATTTACCTTTTCCATTTTTTGGTAAATTTTCGCAACAAACTTTCCTTTTACAAACCAAAAGTCGCCGCTTTTCCTTTACTTTTGCAAATTGCCCTTTTCAGACCCGGCACAGGTATAAAAGCCCTGCTAAAATCTGAAATTTCAAATCGGCAATTATAAATTACTGATGGCATTATCCCACCTTATTAAATACGTGTACAATAATGGCTCTGATGAAGTGATCCGCCGTGGAAAAAAAATCCAGTCGATGGGTTTTGTTGAACTGGTAGAGCATGATCAGCTGATGGGCAGTGTGGTATTTCGTGTAAAAGACGATAGCTACAGTACGTTTTATAAAGTATATATTCAAAAGTACGCCGATCCAAAAAGTATTACAGTTCGTTGTGCATGCCCTTATAATTTAGGAGATATTTGTCGCCACGAAGCTGCTGCAATGCTTCGGTTGCAGGAAATGGTGGATAAGAATATGCTGGGTAATACAGTAATGCAGTACAACCAGCGGCACACTATTGCCAAAATGAAATTTATTGAACTGAAGATGATAAAACTTTTTTCATCTCCGGGTATATATGAACAGGCAGAAAATATTTTACGCTCTTCAAAAGCCAATATTTTAAAAGCTGCAGATGAAAGGGTGGAAGCAGAACTGGATTATGAAGGCCAAACCTTTCCGTTAGTACTGCAGAAAAACGATGAACGTAATTTTGACACCTCCTGCAAATGCGGCGAAACCGAACATCCGCTTTGTGAACACAAAACCATGCTGTTCCTGCAATTGTTAAACGCCTATGGCCCTTATTATTTTGATACCATCCGTAACTGGGATAAAGAAAAAAATAAACTGCTGCAGATATACGGTTATAGTTTAGATGATGACCTTAGCGGAAAATTTGAGTTTACTTATAAAGATGGAAAGCCTTTTTTAAAAGTACTGGATACTTCAATAAAACGGGTAGTTGCTGCCTCGGGAATTACTACAAGGCCTGCAGAAATTTTTGTAATCCCTGAAGTTGTGCCTGATACAGAAAGCACTGTAACAACTCAAGCCGAAAAAAAACTGGGTATTGTATTCAATTATAATGCTCCGGCATATCCCTACTTTACTGTTGATGTTATACAAGGTGATGCAGATGAAGAGAATAAAAAATTTACCGGCAAAACAGAAAAGCTCGACCTGGCAAAATTTGTAAATACAGATGCTTTTAGCGAAGAAGACAAACAGCTATTGCAACAGGTACGTAAGCTGCAGCAAAGCGAAATAAATAAATACCTCGACCGTAATTCACCCTTCAGCGGCATTTGGGAAAACATCATTCAAACAGAAGGTGATGAATTACCGGAGGAAACCAAGAGCCTGATGGCAGAATACCTTCAGCCAAAACTTAAAAAAATATTTGAAGAGCAGGCTGCCAATAATTTTATTTTTTACCTGCCTGATAAAAAACCATTTAAAACAGAAAATTTAAAAGAGATTGAATTAAGTGATCATTTTATTTCACCTGTATTTAAAGTGTTGGCAAAAAACAGTCATTTTGAAATTGCCTGCACTGTTAAATTGCAAAACCAAACCATTCCTTTTGCAGAAAATGAATGTAACAGCAGTCTTGTTTTTTTACATGATAAAACCATCTACCTCTGGCAAAAACCAGAAGATATTTTACAGGCAGAAAAATTTTTAAAAGAAGGCAACATACAGTTAAGCAAAGAAAACTGGGCCGAAAAAATGCAGAAGGTAATAATGCCTTTAATAAAAGAATATCATGTAGAGTTTGACAAGAGCCTGATAAGAGAAATAAAAAGCGGGGAGCCCGAAGTAAAATTACAGTTACAGGAAAAAGGTGACTACCTGGTGTTTCAACCCATATTTACTTACCAGGGTTTTGAAACAAAGGCTACAGATAAAGAAACCATTACAATACCGGATGGCGATAAAATTTTGATAGTACACCGCAACAAAGAAGCTGAAGAAGCTTTTTTACAAAAACTGGAAGGCCTTCATTCCTTATTTGTACGGCCACATCACGATAACAGCAGCCTTGTGTTAAAAGGCGCAGATGTGTTACGCAATAACTGGTTCTTTTTATTTGTAGATGCTATGAATGAAATGAAAGTGCCAGTATATGGCTTTGAAGCATTGAAGAATTTCCGTTTTAATACAGCAAGGCCAAACACACATATACATGTAAGCAGTGGATTGGATTGGTTTGATGCAAAAGTGGAAATTGAATTTGGACAACAACGTGTTGGCATCGATGACATAAAAAAAGCATTGGTCAACAAACAATCTTTTGTACAGTTAGGCGATGGTACATTGGGTATTTTACCCGATGAATGGCTGAAACGGTATTCTTTATTATTTAAAGTTGGCGACGATAGGAGCAACCGCCTGCGCTTATCAAAATACCACATGAGTGTTATTGATGAGCTGTACGAAAATCGTGACGAGACCGAATTAAGTTTTGAACTGGATGAGAAATTTGAACGCTTAAGGGAGTTTAAAAATATCCCCGAAATTCCTGCACCGGAACACCTGCAACCAATTTTACGACCTTATCAAACATCGGGTTTTCAATGGCTGAGTTATTTAAATGATGTTAGCTGGGGCGGTATACTTGCTGATGATATGGGTTTGGGTAAAACCATACAGGCATTAACAATGATGCACCACTACAAAGCAACAACAGGAAATTTAAAAGCCATTGTTGTTTGCCCTACCACGTTAATTTACAACTGGAAAAATGAGGTGGAGAAATTCACTCCTACTTTAAGCTGGCATATTCATCATGGAAGTTTACGAAGCCGCAGTACGGAAGATATGCAGAAGCACAATATCATCATCACCACTTACGGTACATTAAGAAGCGATATACAACTGTTGTTAAAAATAAAGTTCGACTATGTTGTGCTGGATGAAAGCCAGGCTATAAAAAACCCATCATCTAAAGTAACCAAAGCAGCATGTTTGCTTGAAGCAAAAAACAGGTTATGTATGAGTGGTACGCCATTGCAGAATAACACTTTTGATATTTTTGCACAGATGAATTTTTTAAACCCGGGCCTGCTGGGCAGCATGGAGTTTTTTAGAAATGAATTTGCCACACCTATTGATAAATTTGGCGAGCAGGAACAAAAGGATCACTTACGGAAATTATTATATCCCTTTATTTTAAGACGGACCAAAGAGCAGGTTGCAAAAGACCTTCCCGAAAAAACAGAAACCATTTTGTTTTGCGAAATGGAAAAAGAGCAACGGGAAATTTATGAAGCCTACCGCAACAGCTTCCGGGATAAAATACTGGGCGAAATTGATACACAGGGTATCAACAAAAGCCAGTTAACTATTTTACAGGGTTTAATGAAACTGCGGCAGATATGCGACAGCCCGGCAATTTTAAATGAAGAAGATAAGTATCCTAATCACTCTATAAAGCTGGAGGAATTAACAAGAGAGATAACAGAAAATATTGGCGAACACAAGGCGTTGGTTTTCTCCCAGTTTTTAGGCATGCTGGCTTTAATAAAGCAAAAATTAACCGAAGACGGAATACCGTTTGAATATTTTGATGGCAGCACCTCTGCAATAGACAGGGAAAAAGCCATTCAGAATTTTCAAAACAATGATGTGTGCAGGGTATTTTTAATTTCGCTTAAAGCTGGTGGTGTGGGTTTAAACCTTACTGCTGCCGATTATGTGTACATTGTTGATCCCTGGTGGAACCCTGCGGTAGAACAGCAGGCAATTGACAGAACGCACCGTATTGGCCAAACCAAAAATATTTTTGCGTACCGTATGATTTGTATCGATACTATTGAAGATAAAATATTACAACTGCAGGAACGCAAACGTAAATTAGCAAGCGAATTAATTGCCGACGATGCCAGCTTTGTAAAAGCATTGAGCAAATCGGATGTGGAATATTTGTTTAGCTAAATTGTACAACTCTGTATTAAGATGTAATAAAGTCTTTCAGTCTTTTAAACTCCCTGTTATGAGAAGATTGGAAAAAGCTGTTAAAAACAGTACTTAACGATTTTAGCAATACTGCAAAGGCAGTGGGTTGGGATGATTGGATTTTTTTCATGTTGTTATCGGATTTTGAACTTTAAAATTACAAATTATACCACCTTGTTGTCAAGAGTGTTTTTGCTGATTTATAGGGTCCGGTATTTTCCGAATGGTTTAGGTTATTTTACAAGTGGTCCCTGCCATTTACGCCTGAACTGCTTGCCTTTTTTATAGTAACGTATAGGATATACATCCGGGTTTTGGCGGAGCTTCCCTAAAAAATTCATTACTACCTGCACCAAAAGGTTTTTTGTTTTTTGCTGGTTATTGGGTGTTTTCATAGTACAAAACATTATCTTTTTATGTAACGTAGTGCAATAAAAAAATATTGCATTTCGTGTAAGAAATGTTTAGCAAATACAATGCCGCTCAATTAATTTAACCTGTAAACCTGGGCAGGAGCGCTGTTTTTAAGAATAATTAAGGTTTTATTATCTTTCCAATAAACCATTTTACGGCTTTCGCCTCTTACTTTCAATCCATCAACAGTATGTGGCATAACACTAAATGTGCCTTTGCCATTTCCCTGTAACAGCGCAGCAGCAGCGGCATCGTAATTACCTACCATTACTGCAGCATCATTACTATTGCCGCAAACCAGTATATCTTTTATGCCGTCTTTATCAAAATCATCAATTACCATGTCATTAATATTAGATAGCTGGGCTTTTTCGGGAAAGGGAACAAACCGGAATGCGCCATTGCCTTCATTAAGTAATATGCCGGATTCAAAAAACCTGGTGGTATATATATCCATGCCATTTTGTTGTTCTACAGTAAAAAGCTTGTCGAGTGTTGTGCCGGAATAATCTTTATAGCGAATGAATTTTTTCCGCATGGCAGGCATCTGGTCTATCAGCTGGTCACGGCTAAAAAGCGGGTAACATTTGCCCTGTATATAATAACCCAAAACAGCATCGTAGCTTCCGTTATTATCAAAATCTTTTGCATACACCGTACAGGGATTATAATAATTCCCTTTAATAGTGGCATTAGTTCCCCTGTTACCCAGAATAATATCCTGGTCGCCATCATTGTCTACGTCATCTGTTTTTAAACAATACCACCAGCCACTAAATTCATCAAGGCTTATGGTAGTATCTTTTTTTGTTGCTGGCGAAACGAAACTTACAGTTTGCAACATTTTTTTAAATATGCCGTTTTGCATTTTGTAAATATCAACCGGCATCCATTCTCCGGCTACTGTTAATTCGTTTTTACCATCGCCATCCACATCACTCCACGCAGCACAATTAACCACACCCGGGTTAAGTAACGCTGCCGCAACAGTGGCTGTTACATTTGTAAACACGCCTTTATTATTTTGCAGCAACATACTTTTATCTGCCTGCGGAAATTTGCCCGGTAATACATGCCCGCCAACAAACAGGTCCAGATCGCCATCGGCATCATAGTCAAGTGCAGTTACACCAGAGCCATTAAACCCTTCGGTTGGTAATGCTTTGACTGCTTTTATAAAATTTCCTTTACCGTCATTAATATACAACCTGTCCTGGTAAAGTTTGTCGCCTGCGGCAAATTCTGCACCGCCACTTACTACATACAGGTCGTTATCTTTATCTCCATCGGCATCAAAAAATAATGCACTCATATCTTCATACGCTTTATCTCCAGTAAAAGCAACCTGCTTTTTTTCTGTAAAAGAACCATCCACATTTTGTAACATCAGTTTTCCTTCTATGCCTACAGCACCACCAATAAAAATATCGGGCCTGCCATCTTCGTTAACATCTGCCGATGCGTAGTAAGGGCCCTTACGGCTGCATTTATATGGAATTAAAGGCTCTCTCTTAAAATCTATATAATCGTTTTCTTTTTGGGTGTATTTAATTTTATTTTGTGCAGTGATGTCTGTAAATAAAGTTGGTTTGGTTTCTGCTGATGGTGTATTTGGTTTTGCATCAGATTCATAAATTGATAATACCTGGTCGGCTTTTACATTTTCTAAGACTATTTTTTTAAGAAGAGGGAAAGTTATTTCAACACGGGGAATAATTGTTTGTGTACCTGTACCAAAATGTAACACATGCTCCATGCTTGATATAAAGCCACGTTGTGGATTATACCGTTGCATTTGTATCTGCCCTTTGGCATCAATCAATTTTACTGTGGCACCATATATTTCTTCGGCTGATGTTGGTGTTTTTAAAAATTTAAATCGTAAATAGTGAGCGGCGGCAACATCTTCATTGGTATTATTTTTAAAAACAAAAGCAATATCATCTACATTGTTTACCACCAGATCCAGGTCGCCGTCATTATCCAGGTCGGCATAAGCTGCACCGCTTGAAAACGATGCCGGTTGATCCATCCATACATTGCTGTAATTATCAAATGTTAAACTGCCATTGTTGTGGTAGAGATAATTTTTTGTTTTTACAGAGGGTATGCTTTGCAGCCATGTATCCAGGTTAACGCTTTGTCCACGGTTCATTGAGTTAATAATAGAATCGAGTATAAAAACTTTATAATCCCAATCCGTAATATCTCTTTTAATTCCATTGGTAACATAAATATCCTTCCAGCCATCATTATCAAAATCTACAATCAGTGGTGCCCAGCTCCATTCCGTTTCTGCAACGCCTGCATGGTTGGCTATTTCGCTAAAAGTACCATCAGTATTATTCAGTTGTAAACTGTTTCGTGGATATTGATAAAACAAATTAAACTGCAGCAGCAATTGAAACTTATCATAATTTTGATTTACTGCAAACAATTGCTTTTGCCTCCTGGGTTCTTCAACAGCCATGTCCACCACATAAATATCTTCCAGTCCGTCGTTGTTTATATCATTAACATCCGAACCCATTGCAGAAAAACTGGTATGGCTTAAATAAGATGTCATCTTATCTGTAAATGTTCCGTTTTTGTTATTGATAAATATAAAATCGGGCTTGTTAAAATCGTTAGCCACATAAATATCCAGCCAGCCATCAGCATTAAAATCACCAAGCGAAGCACTTAATCCAAACGCATGCGTTATAAGGCCGGCTTTTTTTGTAACATCAATAAATTTTCCGCCCCTGTTTTCAAATAACCTATCGCTTACATATACACTGGTAGTATCCTCCACATAAACCAGTTTACCATTTTCCATCCTGGCCGGTATCATCATCGACTTGCTGAAATCATGCTGGTGGTTTACAAAAAAAACATCTTTGTCACCATCGTTATCATAATCAAAAAAATAAGATTGAATGGTATAGCTGGCATCTTCTAACCCCATTGCTGCCGCATTATTTGTAAAGGTGAGGTTACGGTTATTGATATAAACCATTTTTTTTCTTAGTGCCGCATCTTTAAACCCCGATTTGCACACTACAATATCAAGGTAACCATCGCCATTGATATCAACCATATTAACACCGGTCTTAATCCCTTCGCCACCATTTACCCCTGCAGTTGCAGTAATATCTTTAAACTGAAGATTGCCCAGGTTTAAATAAAGTTTATTGTATCCTCTTGTTGATGAAAAATAAATATCGGGCAATCCATCATTATTAATATCGCCAATACTCACACCTCCGCCAATGTAAAGGTTTTCGTACAGGTACATAAACATGCTGGCATCTTCAACAATATCATTTCTAAAATTAATGCCGGTAATTTCCGGTTGCAATAATGTAAATTTTTTTTGCTGTGCATTAGCCGCAAACACCACAAAAAACAATATTGATAAAAAACAGAACCGTGATTGAAATTTTAGCATAAAATTTATTTAATCGTTGCCGGCGGGTATAAAAGTTTTACAACATTTTTTCCTAATGCTTTTCCCTGCAATACACTGATACGTGCAGTTTCGGGATAATGAATACCGCCATATACACGGCTGGTGGAAGATTGTAATGCAGCTTCATAAAAAGAATGGAATGTTCTTGTATTGTTGCCAAATGGAATTTCTGTTTTATCGGTAAACTCAAAATTGTCGCCCAACAAAGCAGTAAGTACTGTTGCTGCAGCATTGCTTGTTACAGAGTGGCCACTGGTAAATTCGGGAAAAGGTGGTGTTTGTATAAACGGTGTCCAGTTGCCATCCACAACCCTGTTGATGATAGTGATGGGGCGTATCAGGTTGGTCCGGTATTTTTCGTCCCAGCAACTGATGAAGGCATCAAAAATTGCAATGGTGGTTAATGCGTAAACCTGCGCTGTTTTTGTAACACCGATATTCTTTTTTTCGCAGGCCTGTTTTGCAATCATTACCCAATGCCCGCCCGGAGAAATTTTATGAATGAAATAATTAAGATGGCCGATGTTAGCAGAAACATTTGGGTTGTCATCCCAATACAATGCCGTTGCTTTGCGTATGGTATCTAATGTTTTACCAATAGTATAAGTTTCCATCATGGTTTTATAGAATACAGATTTTTTATCCATACTAAAAACCAATTTTTCTTTTGGAGAAAATTGTGATGGTTTTGTAAGTGTTAATGGCCGTATAGTATTCCAATGTGGTTCCAACCCCTGTGCATAATCTAATGGTGTAGGTTGCCAGTCGCCGGGTTTATTTTTTATTACATAACGTATCAGTCCTCTTGATTTTAGATAGTTGTCTCTTTTTGTCCAGGCAATAATCGTATCAGCAACCTGCTTTCCATATTGAACAGAAATTTTTACTATGCTGCTGTCGGTTCTTTTATAAACAGAGTCTGTAAAAGCTATTCTCCAGTTTTCAATTTTATATTCAGTACCTACTAAACTTTGTGCCACATATGAAAATGAAACACAGGCGGCAATAAAGTTATCAGCTCCTTTTGGTGATGCAGGAATATTTTTTAGCCCGTTTAGTTTCCCGGATAATGTTGGCAATGTTGCATCATCATTCTTTATACACTCATAAAACGCAATATTGGGATAAACATAAATGCGGCTGCCTATTGGCGGAGTAAAAAGATCTTCCATAACCGTATTTACCAAAAGGGTATTTAAGTTGTGGAGTACTTGTTCTTTTTGCTGTGCAAATGTTTTATGGATTGGGGTTAAAAAAAGAATTGGCAAAAGAGGGACTAACACTCTTTTGCGGAGTTTGTTTAAGCTCATTTGTAGGAGGTTTGGTAACGCTTAAACAAATTTAAAATAAAAAATCGGTGTTTGAGCTTAAGTATATTTATAAATGTTTGCTGGTTATATTAAATAAAACCGCCCCATTTTCAAACGGGGCGATTTACAATTATTTCTACTGGTATTATTTCACCAGTCTTAATTCCTTTATAATATTGGTTGCCCCACCTAATTTATCTATACACCATAATACATAGCGTACATCAACACAAATAGTGCGGTTTAAATCTTTATCAAAAGTAATTTTATGGCTTAAAGCTTCGTAGTTACCATCAAAAGCCAGCCCTAGTAAATTGCCATTGGCATCAATAACAGGGGAACCTGAGCTACCACCGGTAATATCATTGGTAGTAATAAATGTTACCACCAGATCATTCTTTACTTTATCTATATACTGCCCAAAATCTCTTTTCCTTAACAGCTCTACCTGATTTTTAGGCAAATCAAATTCATAATCACCGGCAACATATTTTTCTAAAATACCTTTTGAAGTACAGACATAATCGTATTTAACAGCATCTCTTGGCGCATAACTTTTTACATTACCGTAACTTACCCTCATACTAAGGTTGGCATCGGGATACATTTTTTTAACTGCCGCTGGGTTCATCTCCATAATACCTTTTAAGTAAGCCCTGCCCAGCTCATTATTTTTATTTAAAAATGCATCATATAGAGGAGCAAACTTGGTGTTGTAATTACTGGTAAACCCATTTGCAAAAGCAAAGGCAGGGTCGGCCTGTAAAGTAACAGCTTGAGGATTTGCTGCAAAATCATCCCATTTGGCATCATTAAGCAACATGGTATTTGCAAATACGGCTTTGGCCCAGCTTTTAAACGTGGCTTCTTCTTTAAGGCTACCGTATGTTCCTTTCATACTTTCATAAAAACCAACAGGGTGCTGGTTTTTATCTATATTGTTATAATACATCATTGCAACGGCAGCCAATATTTTTTCATCACTCGGTAAATCTTCATTATTTAAAAATGTTTTCCGGCTTGCAGTTGCTGCAGCTATCGCCTTTTTAATTTCGGCAGATGGTGTGCTGGGTTTTAATAATTTATCTTCCAGCGATTTTAACGACGCTGCATTAGCCATCAGCGGCGAACCCGAAACCCCCTCATTTATATATTGGCGCAACTTGCTGTAAGTTGTCCACCCGGCATAATTTTTAGCATAATCTGTCATTATGTTTTCGTATTCGGGTTTACCTTTTGCCCAGGTAGTAAACTTTGCTTCGTACTCTTCTTTTTGTTGCTGCGTATTAAACTTAATAAGTTGTTTTGTTTCGCCTTCAAAAAATTTCCAATAGTTGGCAACAGTGGCATAGTTACTGGCTAATTTTAATTTTACTGCAGGGTCTTTAACCATTTGCTCGTGCATGTATTTTAACCTCATGTCACGCAGGCCTACCAAAACAGGATTTTCAATATCATTTTTTAATTTAATGCCGTAACTGGTTTCGTAACGGTTGGTACTGCCGGGGTATCCGTAAGTCATTGCATAATCACCATCTTTAAATCCTTTAATACTTACCGGTAAAAAATGTTTTGGCTTTAAGGGTACATTATCAGTACTGTAATCTGCTGGTTTACCTTCTTTAGTGGCATATACACGGAATACCGAAAAATCTCCTGTATGGCGTGGCCACTCCCAGTTATCCGTATCGCCGCCAAATCTACCAATACTTTCGGGAGGTGTACCAACAAGGCGTATATCCCGATATCTTTTATATACATACATGATATACTGGTTACCCTTAAACATGCTGTAAATTCTTGCTTCAATTCCATTTTCTGCATCGGCTAATTTATCAGTTATAGCTTTTAAAACTTCTGGTGTTTTTTTTACCCTATCATTCCATGTTAAACCTTTTAAAGCATCTTCTACTTCTTTTGTTACATCTGCAATCCTGTCTAAAAACTGAACCGTTAAACTGCTTTTAATTTCCTGGTCTTTATTGTATGCATAAAACCCATCTCTTAAATAATTATGCTCCACTGTACTGGCTGCATTAATGGCACCGTAGCCGCAATGATGATTGGTAAAGATCAAACCCTGGTCGCTTACAATTTCGCCGGTACAGCCGGTACCAAAAAGTATAATAGCATCTTTAATGGATGATTTGTTGATGGAATACAGTTGTTCTTTGGTAAGCTTCAGCCCTTTTTTTACCATATCGCTGTACACCTGTTCGCCCAATAACATGGGCAGCCACATGCCTTCATCGGCACTGGCTTTTAATAATGAGATTGATAACGCAATCGCTGCAAAGAATTTCTTCATTTTGTTTTAGTTTTTAGAGGATAAATTTACTCATTATTTATGTATTAAAAATTTGCACCGGCTTTTCATCTTACCAAATTATTCCTGTTGATGGCTTCGTTTGATTTATTATATTTGTTACCAATAACCTTTCCCCGTAATGGCCATATTTGATATTAAATTGCCTGCTTCAATTGCCAGAGCGCTTAATTTACCGGTAAGCGATCCCCGGAGGCAGCAAATTAAAGTACTTAAAAAATTATTACGCAAAGCAAGGTTTACCGAGTTTGGGCAGCGCTATCTTTTTGATGAGATCTTACTCAGCCGTCATCCCGGTAAAAAATTTCAACAGCTGGTACCTACCTATAATTACAATAAAATTTACGATGCCTGGTGGCATAAAGCCAAAGATGGTGTGCCAGATGTTTGCTGGCCGGGGGTAATAAAATATTTTGCTTTAAGCAGTGGTACCAGCGATGCTACCAGTAAGTTTATTCCTATTACAAAAGAATTATTGCGCAGCAATGTGCTCACCAGTTTTAAACAACTGATAAGCTTTACCAAATACCATGATGTACCCAAAAGCGCTGTGGGAAAAGGCTGGTTGATGCTTGGCGGCAGCACACAATTACAAAAGGGGGCTACCTATTACGCTGGTGATTTAAGCGGTATTCAGCAAAAAAATATTCCACTCTGGTTTCAGGGGCTTGGTTTGTATAAACCGGGTAAAAAAATTGCCCGGGAAAAAGACTGGGGCAAAAAGCTGGAAGAGATTGTAGAAAGTGCGCCAAACTGGGATATTGGTTTTATTATTGGCGTGCCTGCATGGTTGCAGTTGTGTATGGAAAAAATTATTGAGCGTTATAAACTGAATAATATTCACGAAATATGGCCCAACCTTTCTTTTTATGTGCATGGCGGTGTTGCAATGGAGCCTTATAAAAAAGGGTTTGAAAAAGTTTTAGGCAAGCCCATCACTTATATTGAAACCTACCTGGCAAGCGAAGGTTTTTTGGCTTATCAAAACAGGCAGGATACAAAAGGTATGCACCTGGCATTGAACAATAATATCTTTTTTGAATTTGTGCCTTTTGATGATAATAATTTTGACAGTGAAGGTAATATGGTAGATGATCCGGAAACATTTATGATACACGAAATAGAGGAAAACAAAGACTACTCTATTTTAATAAGTACCAATGCAGGTGCATGGCGTTATGCTATTGGTGATACGGTAAAATTAATTGACAAGGAAAGGAGCGAAATAATTATCACCGGCCGTACTAAACATTTTTTAAGTTTGGTGGGAGAGCATTTAAGTGTTGATAATATGAATAAAGCTATTGAAATGGTAAGTGAAGAATTGAATATTTCTATTCCGGAGTTTACTGTAGCCGGTGTACCGTATGGCAATTTTTTTGCACACCAATGGTTTGTTGCCACCGATGATAAAGTAAATGCTGTTGACCTGGCAGTGCGTATTGACAATAAGCTGAAAGAACTGAACGACGATTATGAAGTAGAGCGTAAACACGCCCTTAAGGATGTAATGGTTGATGTAATGCCCGAAAAACGTTTTATGGATTTTATGAAAGCTAAAGGAAAAGTGGGCGGGCAACATAAATTTCCCCGGGTATTAAAGGGAAAAATGCTGGAAGACTGGCAGCATTTTTTAAAGGGAGAGCCTGTGTCTTAATCAAGTTTCATCTCCAGCAATAAAATAATTGCATCATTACTCAGGGCTTCCATTTCTGCCTGCTCATAATTCCAAAACGCCACACCGTCTCTTGTATGTAATAAAACACCTTCCATTTCAAAAGCGCCCTGTATTACAAAAGCAAAAACACAATTGTTTTTTGCCAAGGGTTTATAAACCACCTCACTTCTGCCATTAAGTTTTGTAATGGCAATGGGTAAAAAATGCGGTAGTGTAACCAACTCGTTTTTTTCTGCATCTATATTAAATGAAAGCAATTTCGGCACATCAGTTACTTCATCAGTTGTAAGCCAAAGCTGTAAAAAATTTACCAGTTCGTTTTCATATGGGTTGGTAATTGTAAATGCATCTCCTTTTTGTAAAGTAATACTGAACAACTGGCCGGCATTAATAATTGTACTGCCATATTTTGCACTTGCAAACTCCACTGCGCCTGCAACAGGCAGTATTAATATTGCGGTTGTTTCATCAACCGATAAAGAAAACTGTTTGCCGCCGGCCAGGGTATCATCATTACATACATACAGCTTTTCTGCAGGCATTTTGTGCAGGCTGTAATAGTTGCCAAAATTAAACGTGTTATAACTGCGAAACCATTCTGTTTCCGTTACACCTCTTTCATCTGCTAAAAAAATTTTTGCCTGCTTCATAACTCTGTTTGCTTTATGGAGTAAATGCTTACAAATGGCGGCGGTATAAAACTATCGGTAAGCAGTTCGGTATTTTCAATAACATTATTTACTGCAATAATCATTGTGCTGCCAACTGTATCTAACCATTCTACCGGCTCGGAATAAAAGTTAACCGCTACTTTATGGCTTTTACTGTCTTTAATATCAGAATTAATTATTTCGAACCGGAAATTTTTAAACGGCAAAAAGTGTTTACCCAGTGTATTGAGCACATCAGGTATTTTACCATTTAACTGCCGCACATAAGCTGTTGCGGCGGCACCGGTTAAAAAATGCAGTTGCTCCGCAGCAGGATTGTTTTGTAGTATTTCTGCAAAGCTGCTGTATTTGTTTTCTGCATTAAACCGCTGCGCCTGCATTTTAAATTCGGTATAACTGTCGTTGTACACCAGCCGCTCCCACGCTTTGG
The DNA here is from genome assembly GCA_043769035.1 of Ferruginibacter sp. Classification (GTDB taxonomy): domain Bacteria; phylum Bacteroidota; class Bacteroidia; order Chitinophagales; family Chitinophagaceae; genus Ferruginibacter. Next base: position 12,110 of record JAYVJU010000341.1, on the reverse strand, counting down.
CTGCAGCGTTGTCAATAATTTTTCTATAACAAAACCGTATTATTTTATTCATAGCCTGAAATTAAAAAAGACATTGCATTATACAATGTCTTTTGCTTAGGGGATATTTGAATTATGCGGAAACAATAATATTTTGTGTTAACACATACCCAGCCGCCACCGAACCGCTTACTGCTGCCAGTTGCACACCGGCAGTATCATCACTAAACACATTGTCAGCAGCATTTGTAGTATAGCCGCTCATGCCTTTTGTATAGCCGCTTGCTGTAGTGTTTACAATTGTTACTGCGCTGCTGCTGCCTTCCGGAAAAGCTATTTGTGTAATTTTTAAAGAAGTACCCGATGCGTTGTAAACATGTACATGTATATGTGTAGCCCTGCCACTGTACCAGCCGGGAAAAATGCTGGTAAAGCTAACCAGTCCGTTAGCATCTGTTACCTGGCGGCCACGTAAAAAATGCACCGCAGTATAATCTGTACTTTGCATACCTGTGCCGCCATACTCACTGTAATTACCATCTTTATCACAATGCCAAATATCTACAATAGCACCTGCCAGTGCAACACAATTAGTAGCGTTTTTATTTTTTATAGTAATGTTTACTGTAAACGGAACGCCTGTGCGGCCATCAACAATATTGCTGCGTACGTAAGCTGATGGAGATTTTGTTGGGAATGGTCCCGCCGTTTCTGTTGGCGCTTCGGTGCAGCCAGTGGTATTGCCACCGCCGCTGCTGCCTGTATCGGTAGTACTATCAGTTTTTTTACAAGCATTTACTAAAGGCGCTATAGCAGCAATACCTAAAGCTGATAAACCGTTTTTTAAAAAATCTTTACGTTCCATAGTTTTTGTTTTTGGTGATGACAATATGGTTTTTTTTGTTTGGCTAACCTTGTAAAGCAGTAGTGCTTTATTACACATAGATACGCTATAATGTAATTTGGTTGGGTGAAGTAAAATAATGTGCCGATGAATGAAGGAGGTGTACCGATTAAATCAACAAAAGATCATTTTCTTAACTTTTCTTTATAAGCTTTTATAAAGCTGCTGTAGCTGTTGCTTACAGGTAATTGTATGCCGTTAACCAATTCTATACCTTTTTGCTGCAGTATTTTTATTTTATCGAAGGCAACAATATAACTTCGGTGTACCTGTTGAAATTTTTCGGCAGGAAGAATTTCGAGTATTTTTTTCAGGGTTTGTAAGGTCATTACTGGTTTTTCATTTTGCAAATGAATTTTTACATAGTCCTGCATGCTTTCTATATAAATCACAGCAGCAAAACTTATCTTCACTAATTTATATTCTGCATATACCAAAAAAGAAGCATTATCTTCTGCCTTTGTAATTCCTTTTGCCATTACAATGGCTTTTTCCACTGCTTTATTAAAACGCTCAGGTTGTATAGGTTTTAATAAATAATCAACGGCTTCCAGCTCGAAAGCCTGTAAAGCAAATTTTTTATGCGCTGTGGTAAAAATTATCAGTGGTTTTATGGTAAGAGAAGCAATTAATTCGATACCGCTTTTATCGGGCATATCAATATCAACAAAAAGCAGGTCGATGCGATGTTGCTGCAGGTATTTTTCAGTCTCTATAACATTATCAAAAACCTTTTGCAATAATAAACTATCGTTTTCATACGCATATTTCTTTATCACTTCCAGCGCCAGCGGTTCATCATCTATAGCTATACAGGAAAGTTTCATTATGCTTTGCTCAGGTGTTTATGATTAAATGTACTTCAAAAATCTTTCCGTCATCTTCAATTTTTAAAAAATGTTCTCCGGCATATAAATTTTCAAGCCGCTTTTTTACATTGGCAATACCGGTACCCTGCCGGTGCTCATTTTTTGCGGTATTAAAAATGTTATTCCTGCTGTAGAAGAGCAGTTCTTTTTGGTTTACAGCAATTTTAATTGTAACTATATTGTTTTCATTATTACTGATGCCATGTTTAAAAATATTTTCCACAAAAGGTAATAATATTAATGGCGCTACAGAAAGGTTACTATCTGCAGTGGCGGCATAAAACTCAACTGTAGTTTTACTGCTTAGCCGTAACTTTTGTAATTCTATAAAATCACTAATACACTGTATTTCATTTTCCAGTGGCACATAATCATTATACACTTCATCGGTAACATAACGCATAATATTAGACAGGCGCATAATACTTTCGGGTGTTTTATCACTGCCGGTAAGCGAAAGAGAATACAGATTGTTAAGTGTATTAAATAAAAAATGTGGGTTAACCTGAGCTTTTAAAGAAGATAATTCTGCATTGATCTTGTCTTTTTGTACAATAAAAAATTGCTGCTGTGTTTTTTGCCATTGCTTTACTATAGGAATAAGTATACTTAAAGCCACAACAACAGCGTATAAAAAAAGACTTACAAAATCTACAGGCCTATTGCCGGCCGGAGCCGGTGGGCCGGGCATATAATTATTAAAATTACCCGGGGGCTGATTAGGCGGTGGCGAAAGGCTGATGATATGATCGAAGGGTTGAACAAAATAAATAATCAACAAAAGCACAAGCAGTGCTATGCCATAAAACAAGTAGTGCTTTTTTAAGTAGAATCCGGGGAAAAGCCAGTAGGCATTTAAGTAAAAAATGGCAATATAGATAATTGAAAATATCCAGAACCAGTAGTTACCTGCTATTGCTGCTATGCTTTTGCTTTCGGGGCCATTGCTTAAAAATAAAACGGGCAGGCATAAAAAAATAAGTATGCCAATTATATGAAAAAAAATAAACTGTTTTTTGCCAGCAGCCATTTGTCAAATTAATCACTATAAAATTACAATTATATTATTGTGTCGGCCAAATGCATAAATGAATAGATAAATGACTGGTGGTGCTGATTATTAAGTTTGGTTTCTTACTTTTATTTAATGATTAATGCCATAATTAAAGGCCTTGCCATTGGTTTAATACTGATATTTTCGGTCGGCCCCATAATTTTTGCCATTATAAAGCAAAGTGTTAACCATGGCAGGCGTGGTGGTTTTAGTTTTGTAGCGGGTGTTTGGTTAAGCGATATCATCTGGGTGGTACTTAGTAATAGTTTTAGCGAAGTGGTACAGCAACTGTTGAACTTCAAAATTTCTATCGGCATTGCAGGCTCCTGTTTTTTAATTGGCATGGGTATTTACTTTGCGTTTATTAAAAAAATTGAACCCCGCCGCTCACAGGAAATGATAGAAATTGCCGGAGATGAAATAACCTCTACAGGAAAAAGAACAAATTACTTTGCCATATTCACTTCGGGGTTTTTATTAAATACATTAAACCCTGTGGTAATTGCATTTTGGGTGGTAATAGCAGTTTCACTTGCAGCAGAGTATTCCTTTACACACCGTGTAATAATATTTTCCACCTGCCTTGGCTTAAACTTTTTAGCAGATATTGGTAAAATTCTGGGTGCCGGAAGCCTGGGAAAAAAACTAAGCGATAAAAATATTTTACGCATCAACCGTATATCCGGTTTTTTATACCTGCTGTTTGGCTTTGCTATTTTAAGTGGTATAGTTTATACATTGTTAAAATATTAACAGTAATTTTTCTTTATCATCCCCTTGCATTTTTATTTTACAGCATGAAATTTTTATTACCATTCTTTATCCTGCTTTCCTTTACTGCTTATACTCAATCTGCCGATTTTATTGTTTTAAAAAATAAGGGGAAAACGATGAAAACGTTTTTTGCCGGTACCAATATTGAAATCACTACCACCAGTGGCGCTTATATCAATGCGTTGGTTAACGGAATAAAAAATGATACCCTTTACCTGCAGCAGTTTATTGTAGCATACCTACCCACCACATTTGGTACATATATTATTGATACAATCGGGAGCTATCATTATAAATTTCATTACAACCAGGTAAAAGCAATCGGGCAATGGAAAAAAGCGACATTTAATACAAAAGGAAGCGGCGCCAGCCTGTTTGGTGGCGGTGTTTTACTTACACTGGCAAGTGGTGTGGTATATTTGGCTGACAGGGAAAAATTCAGTGCCCCATTACTAATTGCATCAGCCGGCCTGGGAGCCCTGGGTTATTTGTGGGCAAAAAGCGGCGGCAAGGGAATTGTTATTGGTAAAAAATACAAGCTGGTTTATATGAACATGGGCAATAGCAAAACCTGATTGGTTATATTGCATAAAATTTCAACCTCCACTAATGAAGCTTCTTTTTTCTAAAAAATTCTGGCGGATAATAAAAAAAATCTTTCTTTTTATTCTTCTTCTTCACGCAGTCTGGTTTTTATATTTTGTGTTTACCACATTTTCTGACGCAGCCGGAAAAACAGATTTTAAAAATAAGCTGCTTATCCTGGTTATTATTATTGCAGCTGTTATTGCTGTATATTTTTTATGGTTGCGAAAAATTGAAGCCATAAAAAATACCATGGTTATATTATGGCAGTTGTTTCTTTCCGGTTATATCATTTTCTTTTTTTATTTTTTACTGGGGTTTGTATTTAACCCTCCAATAACAACAACACAGCTGGGAAGTGTTTTTCAGGGCAATGGCTTATCCCGTGACTATATCAGCTACAACGAAATGGGTGACAATATTAAACTGGCGGTTATTGCAAGCGAAGATCAGCAGTTTCCCGACCATGATGGCTTTGATATTAAAGCAATAAAGCTTGCCATGAAGTATAATAAAAGACACCCGAATAAAACCAGGGGAGCAAGTACCATCAGCCAGCAGACTGCTAAAAATATTTTTCTGTGGCAGGGCCGTAGCAGGTTACGCAAGGCTATTGAAGTGTTTTTTACTTTTACTATTGAAACCGGTTGGACTAAGAGAACAATCCTGGAACGATACCTGAATATTGCAGAAATGGGCAAGGGTGTTTTTGGTGTACAGGCTGCGGCAAAAAAATATTTTAATAAAGATGTTAAAGACTTAACAAGGGGTGAAGCTGCACAGATTGCGGCCTGTTTACCCAATCCAAAAGTGTATACCATAAAACCTTTAAGCAGGTATGTAGCCGGCCGCTACGATGATATTATGAGGCAGATGAATAACCTGGAAACTGATCCGGATGTACAGGCATTAATTAAATAATTCCATCAATAGCAATTATGGCTTTCTGCAATCTCTCTTCATAACTTCCACTAATATCTATCCATGGCACATTTTGATTCACCATAATATCTTTATAGTGGTGATATAACTGTTCTCTTGATTTTAAATCAGGATACTCTCTCAATTCATCTTTTACCCAGGGTAAATCAATATTACAGAGTAAATATAAATCGTATTTCCGTTCCACTATCCGGTTCAATATCCAGTGATGGCATTTTTCAAAAACAAATTCACACCATACTTTCATTACGTACATGTTGGTATCGATAATAAGTGGTGAGTGGTGAGTGGTGTGTGATGCTGCGGCAGTCTCTTCAAATTGTAGTTGTCCTTTTGCCACTTCCAGTAAGTTATCAAAAGTATAATCAGTTCCGTTCGTTAAAAGATATTCCCTTGCATATTCTTTTACCCAGCCGGTTTTATAATGTGCGGCTAATTTATCACACAATGTACTTTTACCTGTCGATTCCGGCCCTATGATTACAATCTTCTTCATTTTTTTAAACTGGCTTTCCACATGGGTTTTGTTTTTAGTACTTTTTTATGAATAGCACAATTTTCGTCATGTGCACCCGGCAAATATCCGGTACTCATTAAAAATTCATTTACAATTTCGCCGCCGGTAAATTTAAAGGTTTGTTTAAATACTTTCATCCATTCTTCTTTTGTTTTTGGATGATGATGATTAAGCCAGTTTTTAAAAGAGCCCATTTGTTTTTGTATCAGTAATATCGCTTTGGCATTTTCTATTGCCGCATTTACTTTTAATTTATTGCGGATGATACCGGCATCGTTCAGTAAGCGTTCAATATCCTTTTCTTTATACGATGCACATTTTTTAATATTAAAATTATGATACGCTTTTCTAAAACTTTCCTGTTTGTTTAAGATGGTGGTCCAGCTAAGGCCTGCCTGGTTTATTTCCAGTATCAGCCTGCAAAATAATTCATCATCGCTTTCAATAGGAAAGCCATAATGTTTATCGTGGTAGATTTTATGTACCAGTTGTTCGCCTGGTTTAAGGGAGTTGATATAGGTGCAATAACTCATGATCTGTTAGTTTTTAATTCTTTTTTCCAGGAAGTATAACCCATCCATGCCATTAGTAAAAATAAAACATACATTAAGGTAAACAGCATAAACCCTTTGTAAAAATTTAAAGGAATAGCTACAATATTACTTACTATCCACGCCAGCCAGTTTTCAATTTTTCTTTTGGCCATCCACCACATTGCGGTAACTGCCGAACCGGAAACAAGCGAATCTAAAAACGGGGTGTTACTATTTGTAAAATGTTTCAAAGCAAAAAATAATATTACCCATGATGCTAAAAATAAGGTTGTGCCAACAATCAATTCATTTTTATTGCACCAGCTTATTGGATATTGCAAACCACTGTCTTTTTTCTTTGTCCAGTTATACCAGCCATATACACTCATTATAAAGTAGTAAATATTAAGTGATGCATCAGCATATAAAGGCGGCGACGATATGATGAAATAAACATAAGCTGCCAGCAACACACCAATGATACCTGTTGGATAAACCAATACATTATTTTTCCGGGCATACCATACACTTGCAATCTGTGTTATTGTACTACCCCATTCCTGCCAGCGGGTTAATTTGATATCAGTAATAAATTGTTGGTATATCTCCGGTAAGCCCAAAATATTTTTTTTAAATGTAATTAATATTTGTTGCTATAGTGCCGCATCGGCCGCAGGTATTTAATTCCTTTTGATGTTTGAAACCTGGTACCCACCTGCTGCCATTGATTAGCGGTACTAAAACGCCACACTAAAAAATGTAAATGCGGAAATAAAGTATAGCCAGTTTTACCGCTTAAGCCAATAGATTGATCCTGTTTAACGGTATCGCCAACATTTACCATTGCCCCGTTAAACTGTAAATGCCAGTATCCAGCTCTAGATCCATCTGCATGTTGTATTACTATCACATTACCATAAGGCCGGTATTTTTTATTCCAGCCACCTTTATTGCCATCTTCTTTAACACGAACAACAATGCCTTCTCTTGCAGCACAAATAGTAGTGCCACGTTTCATCTTAAAATCTAATGCCGCCCTGTTTTTGTGTGAGTATTTACTAAAGTAGCCCTGTACCAATAAATGCTTTTTCTCTTTTTCAAAAGGCAGGTGATAAACAAAGCTGGTATCTTCTTTAATAATGCCTTTTTGTAATTGCCTGATTTCTTTACGCTGCGGATTATTGCTTACAGCACAACTACACAAATAAACAGCCGCAGCAAACAAAACGATATGTAACCTGTTATTGGTATTCATTAATTGGTATAAAGATAAAACGAACTATTGTATAACCGGTTGCATTAAATTGCCGTATATCAATAAAGACCAAAAAGGTTGCTATGTTTAAAAAGATAAGTTGTGTTTTAATCCCGGTATTTTATATTGCCGCAGGCATTAATCATTTCCGCAACCCGGATAGTTATTATAAAATTATCCCAGAGTATTTACCTTACCCTGTTTTTATAAATTTATTTTCAGGAGCGGCAGAAATTATTTTAGGTATTCTTTTTTTATTTGCCAAAACAAGAAAGCTTGCTGCTATTGGTATAATTACATTGCTGATCGCATTTATTCCCGCACATATTGTTATGATACAAAACGGTTTTTGTTTGAGTAATGGCTTTTGTTTGCCTGCATGGGCTACATGGGTAAGGTTATTTCCTTTACAGTTTTTACTGATGCTTTGGGCATGGAAATACAGGAAATGATTTTAGTTTACCGCTTTGTAATATTTGCCGGGACGCAGGTAGATAATTCCCTTTTTTGTTTGAAACCTTGTAGCAATATTTTTACCCGTTGCATCATACACCTGAAAATGCAGATGCGGAAAAGCTGAATAGCCTGTATTACCACTGTAACCTATATGCTGACCTTGCTTAACTGTATCACCCACATTCACCAGTACACCATCTTTTTTTAAATGCCAGTACATCGCTTCGCCGCCATCATCATGCTTTATAATAATATGGTTACCCTGCGATAAATATTCGTCTTTTAATCCACCTGCATCGCTGTCTTCTTTTACGGCTGTTACCACACCAGCTCTTGCAGCACAGATTTTACTTCCCTTTTTCATTTTAAAATCTAAACTTATTTCATTTTTATGACTCATCTTACTATTGTAAGCCTGTATCAATAAAAACTTACTGCCTTTTGCAAAAGGTAAAACATAAACAGGGCTATTGTCTGGTTTTATTCTTCCGCCTTTAAGGTCATAAATTTCTTTATCGGTCAGTTGTGCTGTTGCAGAAAAGAAAAATACAAGCAATAAAAGGAAAAGCGTACATTTCATTTGAAAATATGTTTATCCTAAGATAGGATAATCTGTACTGCGAAAAAAGTTGAATAATGGCCTATGCTTCAAATTCAGTTTGGTTCAAAAATAAAAAAGCATCTTTAAAAAGATGCTCAAATTATTTTGCTCTAAAGCCCCTTAAGGGGTTGGGTTTATTCCGCTTCTGCCACTACTTCTTTCACTTCCGGTATCATTCTTTTCATCATACCTTCAATACCTGCCTTTAATGTAATGGTAGATGATGGGCACCCGCTGCAACTTCCCTGCATAGACAAATTAACGGTGCCGTTTTCATAACTTTTAAATTGTATGGCGCCGCCGTCCATTTCCACAGCAGGCTTTACATAATTTTCCAGCAGTTCTTTAATGCGTTTTACCACATCATCATCATCGGCGTTTACCTCATTGCTGTTGGTAGCTTTCATGGCCACCACATCTTCCTCATTAACTACAGCCTTGCCTTCTTCCAGGTAATCTTTTAAAAACTGTTTTATTGTCGGTATCACATCCTGCCAATCTTCGGTATCGCTGGTTTTAGTAAGAGTAATAAAATTGCTGGCTATAAAAACGGCTTTAATAAAAGGAAAAGTAAACAACTCCTGCGCTAATGGTGATGGTCCTGCACTGGCTTCGTCTGCAAAATCAATACTCTTGCCAGGGTACAATAATTTGTTGGCCACAAACTTCATCGTTTCCGGGTTGGGAGTCATTTCTGTGTAAATACTTACTACGGTGTTTCCTGTCTTTATCATAAAATGATATTTAATATGCAATGCAAATTTAACAAGAATTGGGCTGGATTTAGCTTAAACCTAAGCAAACAGGTATATTTTTCGGATTTCGAAAGAAGAGAGTGGCAGGCAGAGGCGCAGAGCTAAGAGAGAAAGTACAAATATTTTTCTCAACGCCCCCTGCGCCTCTGCGTGACATATCACTCCACTATTCTCAGCTTTGCATAATTCAGCATTATTTTCTTCTCGCCGTTCAATTCAAAATTTACTGTAGCTATTGGATTATGTGCAGCACCTTCCATTTTCATCACTTCGCCAAAACCAAATTTTTGATGCTCTACTTTTTGCCCGGCTTGTAAATTACTTGTATCGCTGGCAACAAAATCTTCACTTGGCGTGTGTTCAATAGTTTTATTTACAGGTTTGGGTGCTAAGTAACCCGGGGTTGCTGTTTTACCCGGAGGGGTACCATATTGTTTTTCTGCTTTTGCTGCCGCTGAAGATTTGCCGCCCCATGCATTACCGCCGCCACTAAACCCTCGATTCATTCTTTCAAAAGCAGTGCCGCTATTTTTTATGCCACCGCCTGCATAACTTTTATCCAAATGGTCTTCCGGTATTTCTTCTAAAAAACGGCTGCTGTCGTTTTGTTGCAACTGGCCAAAGCGGTAGCGGGCATTGGCATAAGTTAACCATAATTTATGCTTAGCCCTTGTTATGGCCACATAAAATAAACGGCGTTCCTCTTCCAGTTCTTCTCTGGTATTAATGCTCATCGCATTCGGGAAAAGCGTTTCTTCCAAACCTCCTACAAATACTACCGGAAACTCCAGCCCTTTTGCCGCATGTATCGTCATTAGTTTTACCACATCGCTTTCGCCTTTATCATCATCTGCATCGGTGAGTAAAACAATTTGTTGTAAATAACCACCCAAGCTTTTATCGCCTACTTCACCATCTTCTTCATTCATCGGTGTTTCGGTAAATTCTTTTATTGAGTTTAATAATTCCTGTACGTTTTCGTAACGGGCAAGGCCTTCCGTAGTTTTATCATTAAATAATTCCTTAACAATACTGGTGCTTTTACCCACTAAAATAGATACATCATAAGCGTTCTTTTTTGTTAACTCACTTTGAAACATTTTGATCATCGTTACAAAGTTGTCAATGGCTTCCAACGTACCGGCTTTAAAACCGTACATGGCGGCATTGCAAAAAACATCCCACAGCGTTAAATTATTTTCGTTGGCAAATAATACCGATTTATCAATAGTGGTTTTACCAATACCACGTACCGGGTAATTTATGATACGCTTTAACGCTTCCTCGTCTCTTGGATTTACCACCACACGCAAGTAAGCAATGAAATCTTTTACTTCTTTGCGTTGGTAAAAACTCATACCACCATAAATGCGATAGGCAATGCCCATTCTGCGTAACGCTTCTTCAAAACTACGGCTCTGTGCATTGGTGCGATAAAGTATAGCAAAATCTTTATTGTAATAATGATTACGGAGCTTTTGTTCCTGTATGGTATCTGCAACGGTTTTGCCCTCATCATTATCCGTCATGGTACGTACTAAACGAATTTTTTCTCCCTGCTCATTGTCGGTAAATAATTTTTTTTCTATCTGGTTTTTGTTGTTACCTATCACTTCATTGGCAACACTTAAAATACTTTTAGTACTGCGGTAATTCTGTTCCAGCTTTACCACTTTTACCTCGTCGTAATCTTTTTGAAACTGTAAGATGTTTTCGATGGTAGCACCACGAAAACTATAAATACTTTGTGCATCATCACCCACCACACAAACATTTTCATGCATGGCACCTAACAATTTTATGATCTCATACTGCGCCGTGTTGGTATCCTGATACTCATCAATCATGATGTACTTAAACTTGCGTTGATACTTGCTTAAGCTATCGGGATGATTTTTTAAAAGAATGTACATTTTAAACAACAGGTCGTCAAAATCCATAGCACCGTTTTTAAAACAACGTTTTGCATAGGCATCATAAATCTGGCCAATGGCGGGACGGTTGGCTCTGGCATCTTCCTGTTGTAATGCCCAGTCATTTATATATTCTGCGGGACCAATCAATGCATTTTTTGCTGCAGAAATTCTATTGTACACTACATTGGGTTTATAATGTTTATCATCCAGGTCCATTTCGTTGATCACTGTTTTCACCACACTTTTGGCATCATCTGTATCATAAATGGTAAAGTTATTGGGGTAACCAATCTTATTAGCTTCGGCCCTTAATATTCTTGCAAATACACTGTGGAATGTTCCGATGTATAAATTCCTGGCTTCAGTATTACCCAAAACCTTCTCTACCCTTTCCTTCATTTCGGCGGCCGCCTTGTTGGTAAAAGTGAGCGCCAGTATATTAAAACTATCGATATGATGATAGCCCATCAGGTGGGCAATACGTGTAGTGAGTACTTTGGTTTTACCACTACCTGCACCGGCAATGATTATTATCGGGCCGTCTTTATGTTCAACCGCAGTTCTTTGCGGCTCGTTCAGTTCGTCTAAATACTTGGGCATTAGGCGAAGTTACGAAGAGTAGATTTGGGGTTGTTGGGTGTTAAGAAATAATTCTGTTGCTAACTGCGACAACATTGTCTGGCAATCTTGTTCACAACAATCTCCTTACCCCTACCAACAAACGCATCATATTATATTATTTTTTCAATTACATGCTCGAAAATGCCATAAAACACCAAAAAATTACCACTTTGTGGTATTGTTTGAATGAAAAAACTACCTTCTCTTTGTATCATATCAATTAAGACCCTCTACAAACTAAATTATATGAGGCCCGTATTTTTAACCGGCACAGCCTGAAAACTCGAGAAACAACTTAGTAGATTTTTCTCATGCTTGAACACAACCTGTCCCGGTTCCCCGGGATGGG
>JAYVJU010000340.1:0-2023 GCA_043769035.1 Ferruginibacter sp. | reverse complement strand
GCTATACCGGTGATGATGTAAGAGGATTTAGCAAAATATTCGGCAACCAGACATCTATCTATCATAAAGTAAATGCAGCAGGTGATGGCAAATAAAATTCGTGTTGGTATAATTGGTGGCGCAGGATATACTGCAGGAGAATTGATAAGGATATTATTAAATCATCCAAAAGCTGAATTAGTTGCTGTGCATAGCAATAGCAACGCAGGAAACCATATTTATAAAGTACACCAGGATTTAGTTGGTGAGACTAATTTAAAGTTTACTGCTGAGTTGAGCAATGATGTCGATGTCTTATTTCTTTGTTTAGGTCACGGCGAATCAAAGAAATTTTTAACAGAAAATAAAATTGCAGATGCGGTAAAAATTATTGATCTGGCAAATGACTTTAGATTAAATCTGCAATCTGAAATCGGAAATCGGCAATTCATTTACGGTTTACCGGAATTACAAAGAGAAAAAATAAAGACTGCCAATAATATTGCAAATCCCGGTTGTTTTGCAACTGCTATTCAATTAGGGCTTTTGCCCTTGGCAAAAGCAGGCTTACTAAATGAAGTATATACAACCGGTATTACAGGTAGCACTGGTGCAGGACAAAGTTTAGCCGCCACATCTCATTTTAGCTGGCGGGCAAATAATATACAGGCCTATAAAACATTAACGCACCAGCATAATGCGGAGATACTCCAGTCAATCAATTCGCTGCAATCAAACACTCCTTTAGGTGATGAGGGCTTTAATTTTGTTCCATGGAGAGGAGATTTTACAAGAGGTATTTTTATTAGCTCTCAAATTAAATGCGATTTGAGTTTAGAAGAATTGAATGTATTGTACACAGCATTTTATAAAGACCATCCATTTACTACTGTAACTACTGACTCAGTTTTTTTAAAGCAAGTGGTTAATACTAATAAATGTATTATTCAATTGGAGAAGCTGGGCAGCAAATTAGTGATACATTCTGTAATTGATAATTTAACTAAAGGTGCCAGTGGGCAAGCCATTCAAAATATGAATTTGATTTTTGGGTTGGAAGAAACAACCGGATTGAAATTAAAAGCAAATTATTTTTAAACAAAGCTAAAAGCTTAAAGCCGAAAGCCAGGTGCTTTATGCTTTAAGCTTTTAGCTCTAAGCTTTATAACATGCAACTTTTCGACGTATATCCACTTAATGATATTGTGATTGACAAAGCACAAGGCTCTTATGTATGGGATGATAAAGGACAGATTTATTTAGATATGTATGGTGGCCATGCGGTAATATCAATTGGTCATACGCACCCGCATTATGTAAAGCGATTAGAAGATCAATTACATAAAGTAGGATTCTATTCCAACTCTGTAAAAATTCCTTTGCAGGTGCAACTGGCACAAAAATTAGGGGAGGTTTCTGGTAAAGAAGACTATCACTTATTTCTTTGTAACTCCGGTGCCGAGGCTAATGAGAATGCATTAAAGCTGGCATCATTTTATAATGGCAGAAAAACGATTATTGCATTTTCAAAAGCATTTCATGGCAGAACATCTTTAGCTGTTGCTGTTACTGATAATCCCAATATTGCAGCGCCGGTTAATCAAACTGATAATGTAGTGTTTCTTTCTTTTAATGATGAAGCCGCATTACAAAATTATTTTGATGCACATGGTAATGATGTCTCATCAGTAATTATTGAAGGCATACAAGGCGTTGGTGGGATCAATGTTGCCAGCGATACTTTTTTACAAAAGATAAGAGGCTTGTGCGATCAATACAATGCTGTTTACATTGCGGACTCTGTACAATGTGGTTATGGACGTACGGGTAAATTTTACAGCCAGGATTTTAGCGGTGTTGATGCAGATATTTACACGATGGCGAAGGGTATGGGAAATGGTTTTCCTGTTGCAGGTATTTCTATTGCGCCAAAATTAAAAGCCAAACATTTTATGTTGGGTACCACGTTTGGTGGCAATCATTTGGCATGTGCTGCGGCATTGTCGGTACTGGAAATAATTGAAGAAGATGCATTAATGAGCAA
>JAYVJU010000339.1:0-2050 GCA_043769035.1 Ferruginibacter sp. | reverse complement strand
TCCCTGCGGCATACAAAACAAACAGGTTACTTCTATTGAAAAAGAGTTGGGAGCAAAGGTTGATTATACCGAAGCCAAAGAAAAAATAAAACGGAATTTTGAAAATGTTTTTGAAGCGAAGCTGGCGGGTTAATTCTTTCCTTCTTTTGCAATCTGAAATTTATTCTTCTCTATCAGCTTACCATTTTCATATACTTCAAAATGAAACCAGCCGGCGTGTAAAAAATTTACCCGCTCTATAATTAAATAGGTTTCTGTTATTTTATTAAGATCAAAAAGCGGCACATCATTTTCGTCAAAAAATTTAACGGCATATCTTTTTGTTTCGGCCAGTGGCAGGGAAATTATAATGTTATTATCCTTACCGGTATAAATGCGGCGGCTGGGGTAAGTAATAATGTCGTTATTATTGCTGATAGGCGGCAACTGCGGCTTGGGTTGAATTTTTATATTGTTTTGTTTGCCGGGTTCGTACACGGGCTGTGCCGTCCAGTTATCTTTTACTAAAAACGGACGTGAGGGATCTTCAACTAAAGGCTCGGGAAATTTTTCTTTTACCGGCTTTGTTACTTTACTAAAAAGATAAGTACCACCTTCAAAAGAAACAAATACCCGGTAATACATTTTATTATAGGGCGGCGCTGCATCGGCATAACCGTTTTCAATATTTTGTGGATTTAATACCGAGCCGATAGTAGTGAAATTTTTAAGGCTGTCGTAAGAGCGCTGAATATTTATTGCCGTAACCGGGGCTCTGTAATTATTTACCCAGCTAACAATTATCTGTCTGCTGATATTTTTTACGGTAATGCGTGGCAGCGTATCCTGTGCAGCAGCGGTAACGGCACCAAAGCATAAACCTATAACCAATAAAAAATAAACCCTGGGCATATTTATATTAACGAGGATAAGCAAGTAAAATTTTATTTACAAATATAAAGCCATGTTACAAATTAGAACAATAAAGTATGCTGCGGTAAAGAAAGATTGCCCTGTAAGCCACCGGTATGCAGGCAGAGGATAGCACTACCTGCTGTAAAATGATCTTTTTTTATTGTATCATAAACGGCAGCAAATAATTTGGCGGTATATACAAAATCGGTGGGCAGCTGGTGCTGCTGCCACAGGTAATTCATAAATTCAATAAGCTGGGGAGTTTTTTTTGCATAGCCGCCAAAGTGGTAGTCATCAAAAACCTGCAGCTGTTCTTTATTTACAGTTACGCCACAACAATTTATCCTTTCTTCAATATCCGTCATACCCTTTAAAACCGGTATGCTGATGATTTTTTCGTTGCCGGCATTTAGTAATAACCCGGCAAGTGTTGTGGCCGTACCTGTAGCAGTACATATATGTGTGTACTTGTTTTTGGGTATCAACCGCCATATTAATGCGGCACCTTGTGCGCCGGTATTATTATAGCCGCCCTCGGGTATAATGGTGCAGTCGCCAAATTCATTTTTTAAAGCTGCAATAAAATCCGGAGTATCTTTTTTATCATACGCTTCTCTGGTAATAAACTGCAACTGCATGCCGTAGTCAATACACTGCTGCAGAGTAGGCGATAGCAGGGCAGGTTTTTCTCCACGTACAATACCAATACTTTTTAACCCTGCTGCCTGGCAGGCTAATGCAGTTGCTACCAGGTGATTGGAATAAGCTCCACCAAATGTAAGTATGCATTTATGTGCAGCCTGGCCTGCCTGCTGTAAAAAATAATGCAGTTTAAATAATTTGTTACCCGATACTACAGTATGTATCTTATCTAACCGCAGTACAGTTACCGATACTTTTTTTTGTACAAATAATTCATCGTGTAAAATATCTGCAGCAGCATTTAAAATATTAAAAAGCATTTTAGAATAACTTATCGGTTTGCATTAATTTCGCTGTACAAAAATCAGTATTAATTTTTCATTTATTAATTAAAATTATCAATGCAACCTACGCTTTTAATTTTGGCTGCCGGAATGGCGAGCAGATACGGGAGTATGAAACAAACAGAAGGATTTGGCCCCAGCGGCGAAACTATTATGGAGTATTCTATTTA
>JAYVJU010000338.1:0-6583 GCA_043769035.1 Ferruginibacter sp. | reverse complement strand
AAACCTTAAACTGGAAAAAGAAAAAATAATTCTTTGGTATAATGCAGTATTAAAGCAAACTAATATAAATGAAGCTGCTTATGTTAAAAAAGTAAATTCCTATAATTTTCTTCCGCAGGAATTAGAAGCAACAGATGGCAATGGCTGCAACGCATGGGTGGACAACCTGGACTTTTTTGATAAAGCCAAACCAAAAGATGAACCACAGTGTATAGCATTGTATATAAGAAGACAGGATGGAGACCTGCCTAAAAAGAATTTTATGGATCTTTTTCACAGTCAGTTTAACCTGAATGTGCTTGCAAAAATGGTGGGAGAACCTGCAAAAAAAATCAATGGTATCAATGCCATCAACGCATCACTGGCCGAAGTAAAAGTCAGCAGCAAAACAAATCAATCAGTAATTAGCAGTTACAATTATAGTTTTGAAAACAGCAGTGTAAACCAATTTCCTACCGGATGGAATGGCATGAAAAACATTACGGTACAGCAATACGAAAATAAAAACTGGCTGGCCCTTAACAAAGATGGTTACTGGTATCCGCAGCAATACAATAAAGAAATAAAAAACAATTTTAACTTATCATTTGATATAAGCTGGAATAAAGATATTGCATACAACAGCGGATTATTCACCGTAAGTTTTTCAGAAATTGACTATGATAATGCAGGTGAAAGATATAAGATGGATGAAAACCAAAACCAATACTGGAGTTTTTACGATAGCTATGTGGGCAAATTTAACCGGGTGGTTTTATGGTTCGATCCGTATGCAAACGGCGGCGGCACACTTACTGTTTATTCTTACGATAAAAATGAAAGCATTGTAGTGAACAAGCGAATTACACTTCCCAATTTTTATCTTACTAAAAACAAACACCAAATAAAAATTCAGCGAAAGGGTAATGCATTGCTGGTATTTATTAACGATAATAAAGAAGCTGAATTGGAAAACGTTTTTCTGCCATCGGTAAAATACAATTTATATACTTTCAGCCGGTATAAGGGTAATAACAGCGATAATAAAAATGATGTGTTTTACCTCGCCAATATAAATACTGTTTACTAACCACAGAATAAATCAATCACTCGGTTCAATTATTTATCTTCGCAATAATGATTGAAGTTAAATTAAAAGAAAAAGAAAACAAAGCCACTACTTTTAATATGACCCTTACACCATTGCGTATTGTGTTTATGGGTACACCCGAATTTGCTGTGGCAAGTTTGGATGCATTGGTAAAAGCAGGGTACAATATTGTGGGTGTAATTACTGCGCCAGACAAAGCAGCAGGCAGGGGTATGCAGCTGCAGCAAAGTGCGGTAAAAAAATATGCCGTAGAGCATAACTTAAAAGTGCTGCAACCCGAAAAACTAAAGAACCCTGAATTTTTAACGGAACTGAAATCACTGAATGCAGACTTACAGATTGTAGTGGCTTTTCGTATGTTACCGGAAGTAGTTTGGAATATGCCACCGATGGGCAGTGTGAATTTGCATGGCAGTTTACTACCACAATACCGTGGTGCTGCCCCAATAAACTGGGCCGTTATAAATGGCGAAAAAGAAACCGGTGTAACTACATTTAAATTAAAACACGAAATTGATACCGGCGATATTTTATTGCAAGAAAGTTTTGCTATTGGAGAAAACGATACCGCTGGTGAAGTGCATGATACCATGAAAGAAATTGGGGCACAACTGCTTGTAAAAACAGTAAAAGGATTGATAGATGGTTCATTAATTGAGACACCCCAGTCGTCAGTAGTGAGTGGTGAATCGTCAGTAAGCCACTCACCACTCACTACTCACCACTCACTTAAACATGCTCCTAAAATTTTTACCGAAACCTGCAAAATAGATTTTACAAAACCCGTTGAAGAAGTACACAATTTAATCCGTGGCCTCTCCCCTTTCCCTGGGGCGTTTACAACATTAAATGGTAAAACGTTTAAGGTTTACAAGAGTGAAAAAGAAAGCAGCAAAACTGCAGAAGAAGCAGGCAGCTATAAAACTGACGGTAAAACATTTTTAAAATTTGGCTGCACCAATGGGTTTATTTATGTAAAAGAATTACAACTGGAAGGAAAAAAGAAAATGACTGTGGAAGATTTTTTAAGAGGTTACAGGTTTACATAAAAAAGGCGCTGCAGTTATTGCAGCGCCTTAGCAGTATTTTATTTATTATTATCTCAATTTTATTTTCTCCAGCATTTTTTTACTCAACGCAGCTTTTGGAACGATCATACTTACTGTGTTAATGGCAAAGTAAGCTTCTGATACATAGATATAGCCATGCCTTGGGCCAACATCGCCCCATGAATTTTTTACCATAAAGAAATTATTACCAGCTTTAGACTTTGCCAGGCCGGTAATATGCATCAGGTGATCATCCTGTGTGGTAAGGTTCTCAAATAATTTCTGCCGAACAGTAACATCCCACTTACCTTCTTTAGACTGACCAGTAAAAAGATCGCCTTTTCTTTTTAATTCAGGTGCAAAATTATTAAAGTTAACTGCGGAACCCATCTTTTGCTGAAAACCATCATTACTTACATCTGCATCCCACAAAATAGAATATCCATTATTTACCGTTTCTTTTGTTAACTCAATCATATCTTCAACCGGTACATTATAATAAGCACCATTACTGAAATTATCGGGCACTTCTAAAATAAAAGTTGAATAATACGGATGATGCGTAAATGAGGTAATGTACAAATAATCATCAGCATTAAATTTCAGCACTTCGCCTGCAAAAGTTTTAGGTGTGTATTCCTTTCCATTGTACTTAAATTTGGCTGGTGGAACCCCAAGTTCATCATTCAGTATTTTTTCATATCCTGTAAGCCAATCTTCTTGTACAGGTTTATGTTTCAGTAAAGTGTCTAAATAGTTTTTTAATTTCTGTACTAATCTTCCATGATCATGCACAGTAAAACCTCCCGGTTTTAAACCACTATATGCACTATCAGGCACAGCGCCATATTTTGCCATTGCATTTATCAGGTCGTGGCCTAAACCACCTTCGCCAAACTGGGTGTTGCCCTGGCGCAGTACATAATTTCTGCCTTTATCGAGGTAGGTATTTCTTACAGAAAACATTTCGCTTAAATCAAATTCGCCTAAGTTAGATTTAAGGCACTGGCTTTCTATTAAAGAAGTGGTGGAAAAACACCAGCAGGTGCCAGTCATACCCTGGTTTTTAACAGATGTAGCCGCAACAGTTTTAAGTATGGTAAAATTGGTGTCGTTTTTCCGGTCTTCTTCAGCCTTTAACTTGTCGCTAAGCCCTTTTTCATTTTTTAATTTAGGATCTGCTATATCCAAACCCGACTGTGCATAAGTTGCAACAAATGCTGTGGCAGCAATTACAAACAAAAAAACTTTCTTCATAAAATTTACTTTGAATAATTAAGTGTACAATCTAATTTATTTTCTGCGGTGCCTAAAGCATCTGCTGCTGCATTGCTCAGGCGTATAATGAGTCCTGTATTTTGTTTAATATCAGGAATTAAATCCAGCACTTTTGCATATACCGATTTACCATTGGCTACATTGGTTATTTTAATTACCATGCCGGCCGGTGCTGTATTGTGCAGGCAGTAATATTTTCCATCTTCCCAGCCACTGGTGCTTTTAAAAACTCCCCCGGTACCTGTTTCGCTTACCAGGATATTATTACTTGTTTGAGACTCGTACAAACTTTTAAAAATACCACCATTAAAGTTTACTGCTTTAACGGGTGCAGCTGGTTCATTTTTTACTTCCTTAACAACAGCAGGAGTCTTTACTTCCTCAATATTTTTTTGTGGCGGGGTTTCTTCTTTTTTGGGTTTAACTATTTCAACAACTTCTTCTTTTACTGGTTGCTCATTCTTTGCCCCCTTGTATCCAACTATAATTTTAGCGCCTTCGCTTAATGCATCGCTTGTAAGGTTATTCCATTTCTTTATATCATCAATAGGCACTTTATTATACAAGGTGCTGATGTGATATAAGGTTTCTTTTTTACCAACCTTATGATAAATGGGTTTCCCTTTTTCGGTTTTGGCAACAACAGTTTTTGCAGGGGGTACTGTTTTTGCAGGCGGCGGAACAGTTGCAGCTTTGGTGGCGGCATTTTTGCCGGGAATTTTTAATACCTGCCCCAATGTTAATCCTTTCTCATACTCAATCTTATTATAATCAGCCAGCTCCCTGCCATTGATATTATACAAACGGCCAATACTGGTTAAACTTTCTTTAGGGCCAACAGTATGCGTAATATCTTTTTGCGCCAATGCAAAAAAAGGCAGCAAAAACAACAAGCCAAAAATTTTCTTCATATCCAAAAATTGTGATTGCAAATATGCAAAAATTAGTTGGTTTTTGGACCCAATTACTTGTTAACAATGCGCCATTCCTTAGGATAGTAATTATTAACCCTGTTGGCAAGTATTTTTACCCAGCCTAATGGTAATTGCCCGCAGGTTAACAGTGCCCAGCCTTTTGCTGCGGCATCAATTTTTATATCCTGCCTGCGCAGGTATTGTAAAGCAGTTTCCACATCTACAGCTATGGTTGAAACCCCAGGGTTAATTATTGTACTTATCGCCAGTTCATGATCGGGAATTAGTTCATCCCTGATGATAGTCCCCATTTTAACACCGGCTTTTTTTATATACAACGCAGCCTGTATTACTGCCAATTCATTTTGCAAGGTTAGTGGCATGGCGATAATATCTTCCTTTTGTTTAATAAAGAAAAAGTCACCGGGGTTTTTAAGCCATGGTTTTAAAATTTCAATTTCTTTTGCTGCTATTTTTTCGGGCCGTGATTTTTGTAACCTTTGTTCAAACGCAGTACCTGCACCTTCATTTTTTTTAAATGCAGCTATAAAAAAGCCCTCTCCTTTTACTTTATCAGGATAAAAGCGGTAGCCATAAGCATTATGTTGCGGAGATTGGGACTCAACAATATTCCATGCTGCCTCAACTACCAGCTTACAGGTTTCAACTTTCAATTCATCTATCAGCCAGTCTGCAATGGCTTCGTCTTCATCTGTAGAATAAGAGCAGGTGGAATAAATTAAAACACCGCCATCTTTAAGTGATAAAAAAACATCTGCCAATATCCTTTGCTGCCGCTGGCTGCACAGCTGCACATTATTTTCACTCCATTCGTCAATAGCCGAAATATCTTTACGGAATAAACCACTGCCGCTACAGGGTGCATCTACCACAATCACATCAAAATAATTTTGCAGCCGCTGAAAATCTTTTGGATCATTATTGGTAACAATAACATTTGCTGCCCCCCATTTGGTAATATTTTCGGTAAGTATATTGGCTCTTGTTTTAATCACTTCGTTACTCACCAATAAACTCTCTTTATTAATCAGCGATTGAATTAAAGTTGACTTACCGCCAGGTGCGGCACAAAGGTCTAATACTTTTAAGGGCTGCGACAGATCAACTGTTTGCTGCAAGGCCTGCTCTACAAACATACTGCTGGCTTCCTGCACATAATATGCGCCTGCATGAAAAGCAGGGTCGAGTGTAAAGGAAGGCCGTTCGTTTAAATAAAACCCATTCGAACTCCAGGGTACTTTTGCTGACTTATCATTAAAAATTATTGGCTTGCTACCAAATATCTTATTGTTATTCAGCCTTACAGAAGTAACCTGCCCACCGGATTGATGCTCCTGTACAAAGGCCGCTTCATCAAAGCCTTTTATGTTTTGTAAAGATTGTATTAGTGCCTGTGGTAACAATATGCTGTGTTTATGCCGGCAATATGCTAGTGCCGGCTTTAATTAATAAATCAAAGTAACAGCAAAAAATTACTTCTTGCATTATTGGTTTATAAATTTTACATTTAAGATCGTATTTGATTCCCCGTCCCCCGTCTGCACCTTATCAACCATTTATTAATAATTTAAACCTTTTCAAAAAATGAAGCAACACAATTTTTTGGCAACTGTAATTGTTGCCGCAGGTATGTCCCTTTGCCTTTATTCCTGTAACGGTTCTGGCGAAGAAGATAAAACTGCCGAAGTAAAACCCGACAGCACAACTGCAACAACCGCCGAAGCACCAGTTGTGGCCAAGCCCAACAATTTTACAGTTATCAAACACAAAGTGGCTAATTATGCCAAATGGTTTCCGGCTTATGCGGCAGATGACTCTGCCCGGCTGGCTAATGGCTTAAGCAGCTATATTATCGGCCGCGGAATTGACGGTGATTCAAACACCGTACTGGTAGCAATGAGAATGACTGATGTAGATAAAGCAAGGGCAATGGCAGCATCGCCTGGATTAAAAGCCAGGATGCAGCAAGGTGGTGTGGTTGGTATGCCCGTAATTAATTTTGTTGAAGGGGTATGGTCTGATACCAGCACCAACTCATCAACGGTGCGTTTAATTATATCGCACAAAGTAAAAGACTGGGATGCCTGGAAAAAAGAATTTGACAGCCACAAGCAAACAAGGATGGATGCCGGGCTTACTGACAGGGTTGTAGGCCACGAATTTGGCGATAACCACACGGTAACCATTGCTTTTGCTGTAACAGATATGGCAAAAGCAAAAGCGTTTATGGC
>JAYVJU010000337.1:0-5925 GCA_043769035.1 Ferruginibacter sp. | reverse complement strand
AAAATCCTTACACCACAATTCTAGGACACATGACGGGAAGATTGTTATTAAGCCGCAAAGGCTACCCGGTTGATCACAAAAAAATTATTGATGCCTGCGCTGCCAATAATGTGGCAATTGAATTGAATGCCCATCCCAGCCGCCTTGATATTGACTGGCGGTATATTGATTATGCACTTGAAAAAAATGTATTGATCTCCATTGACCCCGATGCACATACCATTGAAGGTTTTGATGATATCCGCTACGGTGTTTTAGCTGCACAAAAAGCAATGGTAACAAAAGAACAAAACTTAAGCAGTTTTGGGTTGAAGGAATTTGAGGCGTATTTAAGTAAAGTAAAAAGATTTTAAAAATAAGCCGGTAATGAAATTCAGAAATGCTTTACAAACTGATTTGCCTGTAATTGTTGAAATATATAATTCAACAATAGCAAGCCGCATGGTAACTGCTGATACCACACCGGTTAGCGTTGAAAGCAGGCAGCAATGGTTTCATGATCATACTCCTGATAAACATCCGCTGTGGATAGTGGAAGATGATAATAAAAACATTATTGGCTGGGTAAGTTTCCAGGCATTTTATGGCCGGCCAGCTTATGATGCCACAGCGGAAATAAGCATTTACCTCGACCCTGTACAAAGAGGAAAAGGATATGGTAAAAGCATACTGCAATATTGTATTGATAAAGCTCCGTTATTTAAAATTAAAACTTTTTTAGGTTTTATTTTTGCCCATAACACGCCCAGTCTGCAACTGTTTTTAACGCTGGGTTTTGAAGAATGGGGAAATTTAAAAAATGTTGCAACCCTTGATGATATAGAAAGAAGTGTGAAGATTTTAGGGAAACGGTTGTAAATTTGTAAGTATAATACCAATCGCAAACAGATCCCATTAATATAATTCCTTAATTTTTCGTTGACAGATATAGATTGATATGTAGATTTTATAATTTTCGGACTTTAATAAAATACTATTTATGGCAAGAAGAATAATAGAAATAATTGTTGGGTTGGCTATTGTTGGCAGTTTATTTGCATCTTATTCTGACCGTTCCAATGACTCCAAATTAGTTATTTGGTATTTACTTACACCAGAAGTTCTAAAAACTATTGTATGGATTGCTTTGTTCCTCCTTGCCAGTAGATTGGTTTATGGTAAGTATAAAGACTACTCAAAATATTTTTTCAATTTTTTTATCAAATTGTTTGGAGATCCCAACAAAGTTGACAAGCAAAACTAAAAATTCAAAAAATACACCCGAAATACACTACTTACTACATTGAATCAAAGTAGAGCAGAAAAAAAATAACTTGCCAACCAAAAACTCATACGCACATTTCTATAGGCTCTCTGCCTATATTTCCATTATGATGAATGGAACCTCGGTTGCCCCAAACCCCTAAAGGGGCTTCATAGTCTGCAATCAAAACTTTTATGCTGAGTTGCAAACAGTGATGCCTTATAAATGCATCGATAACAATTTATCAATTATTAAAAAACTCCTGAACCCTTAGGGTATAAAGCCCCTTTAGGGGTTTGGGGCAAAAAAATAATTTTATGCAAATAGCAATATTAGGTGCCGGCATGGTAGGCCGTGCCATGGCGATTGACCTTGCCAAACAATACCAGGTTACTTCTTTTGATGTAAGCCAACATTCGCTGCAATTACTACATGAAAAAGACAGCAGCATTACAACAGTGCAAGCCGATCTGAGCAATTATGCCGGTTACAACTTATTATTAAACGGTTTTGATTTTGTAGTCAGTGCTGTACCCGGTTTTATGGGTTACAAAGTTTTGGAAGCTATCATCAACGCCAATAAAAAAGTAGTGGATATTTCTTTCTTTCCCGAAGATGCACTGCAGCTTGATGTTTTGGCAAAAGAAAAAAATGTTACTGCCATTGTTGATTGTGGTGTAGCGCCGGGTATGAGCAATTTAATTTTAGGGTATTACAATGAGCGGATGAAAATTGACAGCTTTGAATGTATGGTGGGTGGCCTTCCCAAAAAAAGAGTGAAGCCTTTTGAATATAAAGCCCCCTTTTCGCCTATTGATGTACTGGAAGAATATACAAGGCCGGCACGTTATGTAGAAAATGGACACATCGTTACAAAACCTGCATTGAGTGATGCGGAGTTAATCGATTTTAAAAAAATTGGCACATTGGAATCATTTAATACTGATGGGCTAAGGAGCATTTTATTTACGATGCCGCATATACCGAATATGAAAGAAAAAACATTACGCTACCCCGGTCATATTGATTTAATGCAGGGGTTAATTAAGGCAGGATTTTTAAACGCTGCGCCGGTTGATTTTAAAGGGCAGCAGATTTCACCACTGGCATTTACCTCTGCATTACTTTTTGATCAATGGAAACTGGGCGCAACTGAAGAAGAATTTACATTGATGACAATAGAAATTAAAGGCGAAGGCAAAACAATCCGTTATGAATTGTATGACGAGTATGATGTAGCAACCCAGACTTCCAGCATGAGCCGCACTACAGGTTATGCTTGTACTGCAGCGGTAAATCTGCTCATTAATAATTTGTTTGCAGCAAAAGGTGTATTTCCGCCAGAGCTTGTGGGCAATAATGAACGTTGTTTTAATTTCATACTGAATTACTTAAAAGAGCGTAATATCATCTACACAAAAACAGAAAGCTGAGAGCGGAATATTTACAATCTTTTATCAATCCAAAAGCCTAACATCTCTTACAGTTTGTTACTTTTGTAGCTATTCATTTTAAAGTGTATGAAACAATACCTGGCTATAGCTGTAGTAATTTTATTTGCCGCCTGTACGGGCAACGATAAAGAAAATGAAGTTGAAGACCTTTCTTTAAAACGTGTTGAAGCACCTAAACTGTCCTATAATATTGTGAATGTTTATCTTCATGATACAAGCGCTTATACACAAGGCCTGCAATTTTATAATGGGAAATTATATGAAGGCACCGGCGATTATGAAACATCATCGCTACGCATTACCGATTTAAAAACCGGTAAAGTTGAGAAAAAACATATGATGGGTACCGCCGAAATTTTTGGTGAGGGTATTAATATTTTTAAAGGAAAGCTTTACCAGCTTACCTGGCAAAGCAGTGTTGTATATGTGTATGATGTAAATAATATTGATAAGCCCATTAAAACTTTAAAGTGGCCATACCAGGGTTGGGGAATTACCAATAACGGTACAGATTTAATAATAAGTGACGGCAGTGCCAATTTATATTTTGTGGAGCCTGAAACTTTTAAAGTAAAAACTACAATTGCCGTTACAGAAGATGGCAGGGCAATTACTGATTTAAACGAACTGGAATACATAGATGGCTTTGTATATGCTAATGTATATGGTGCAGATTTTATTGTAAAAATTGACCCGGTAAGTGGCCATGTAGCAGGGAAAATAGACCTTCCCGGATTGAAAGAAAAATATTTCCCCAACCAGATCATTCCAGAAAGAACTGATGTACTGAATGGTATTGCTTACGATAGTGCCACAAAAAAATTATTTATTACAGGAAAACGCTGGCCAAAAATGTTTGAGATAAGCCTGAACTAGGCCTTTGAAATAATATAGATCACCGAACTGCATTTTTTCTTATCGACTGTTGCTTTAAGATTAGATACCAATCCATTCCAGAAGGCTTTAATGATATTGCCTTTGCCGTTTTTATATTTTTCACTAAGCATACTTACATAAAAACTATCGTACCACATAGGTTTTAAAGTGGTGAGTTGTAAGTTGTAAGTTGTAAGCAAATGTTCCATTGAAGCCGGGGAGAAATGATACAAATGCCTTGGCACATCATATGCTGCCCAGCTTTCCTTATACAAACCTGCATCGTAAGAAGTGTAATTAGGAACAGCAATAAATATTTTTCCCTGCGGGGTAAGTAAATTATGCAGTTGTTTAATGTAGGCATGTAACTCATGCACATGCTCCAGTACATGCCACATGGTAATGGCATTGTAAGTGGCGGGTTGCAACTCAAATAATTTTTCAGGCGATTGGGGCTGTATGCCGTATAATGCTGTTGCTTTCTTTCTTGCTGTATCATCAGGCTCCAGCCCGGTAATATTCCAGCCTGTAGTTTTCATAGTATTTAAAAAAGCTCCGGTGCCGCAACCGATATCCAGTATCTCCCCTTTTTTCATCCCTGTCTCTTCTATAATTAATTGGCGCTTGGCATTTAAAGTGCGCCTTCTTACCAAATGATATAAACTGTTTACAATTCCTTTTTTAGTATCGCTGTGAGAAATATAATTATCCGACTGGTAAAAAGCACCGATAGCACTTTGCTCCGGCACATCCTGCGTAAACCTTACGGTGCAATTGCTGCAATGCCATATGGAAAATTGCTGTTGCGAAACGGTGTGATCTTTTGCGGTAAGCTGTGGCGCAATTTTATCTGAAGCACAAACCGGGCATTGGGTATAATGAATCATGCAGTAAAACTTTATTGAACAGGAACGCTTTCGGTTTCCTTTTTTCTTTTGTCGTTAAAAAATATAAATAAACCGATTACCCCGGCGGTAACACATATATCAGCTACATTAAAAATTCCGGTACGGATATTACCAATACCCATGTTCATAAAATCGGTAACATGCCTGTCGTACACAATACGATCGAAAATATTACCAATGCCCCCGGAGAATATCATGGCCAATGAAAATATTTTCATCACGCCCATTTGCCGGATATTTTTTATGGTGTAAACAGCTAAGCCCGATAAAAAAACTAAGGGTAACATACTCAGCAACCAGAAGCTGGCTGTCTTAGGCAAATTATCGCCGAGGCTTAATGCAGCACCTGTATTCTCCACATATTGCAACCGGAAGGTATCATGAAAGTAAGTACGGCTTTCTTTATCTTTTAAATGTTCTTTTGCAAGATCTTTAGTCACCCTGTCGCAGCCGATAAATACAAGGCAACAGGCACAGAACAATAATATTTTTATTGGTTTACGCATCGTTACAGATATTTGATAGAAACCGCATTGCCAAACCTTGGTGAAAAGCCTGCACCATTCATATATACCAGTAAACCAATTATACCAATTGCCCCTAATACAAGGGCCCATATCCACCAGCGGCTTTTTGGTACAGGTGTATCTTCACTAAAATATTCTGTCATTACCGTGTTGGTAGTTTCTTTATCGCCTACTAAAATCTGGTGTTCCGCCTGCGGATGAATTACACGTTCTGCAGTTACCGGTTGTAAAAATTCAGGAGGCAATGGTGTTGCAGTAAAACTGATATTACCCGAGGCATCTGCCGAAAAACTGCCCACACCATCCAGTAATGCGCTGCTGTTTGAAAGTATGGTACTCTTTAAATTATTTCCAAATTGCCCCAGCGTTTCAATGGCCTGGTAAATGGTACTGTTATTTTTTACGGCAATATAATCCAGCAGTTTAGCGGCATCAATTTCTTTGGTATCAAACTCAATCGCAGGTGTTGGCGCATTAATAGCTTTATTTGAAAAATCGGTTTGTGCATTGCCGGGCTTTAGCCATAAAGTTCCCAACCCCGGTAAAGGACAGTTTTTATGTTGAAATAAATAAGCGGCTATTAATTGTTGCATAAACTACAGGTATTGCCTTGTGGCAAAGGTAAGTTTTGTGACTGAAAAGAGAAAACTAATACAGGTTTCGGTAGTGCCGTAATTTGAAAAGCTGTAAGGTTGATCATGTTGAAACCGGTATAGCTTTAGCTTGCAACCCGCCTTCGACAAGCTCAGGCTGACAACTCTTAAAGCAAAAATTTCACTGATGGAAAATTATTCAACCTGCCGCAGCTTGAAAATAATGGCAAATAAAAGCCCCGGCTGCATATTTACAACCGGGGCTATAATTTATTCTGTCATTACCGTGTTGGTAGTTTCTTTATCGCCTACTAAAATCTGGTG
>JAYVJU010000336.1:0-6471 GCA_043769035.1 Ferruginibacter sp. | reverse complement strand
CTAATTCCCAATCCCCAATTACTAATTCCATAAAGTCTAAATCTTATAACAAACCCCTTCCAGTGCAAGTTCTGTATTTTCAAAAACAGCACAGGCCTCTGGTAAAAATTCATCCAGTGTTTCGTATTTGGATGAGAAATGGCCAATCAGTAATTTTTTTACGTTACCCATTTTAGCAATGCTTGCAGCCTGGTGTGTGGTGCTGTGAAAGCGGCTTGCAGCCCTTTCGTGTAAATCTTTTAAATAAGTAGCTTCGTGGTAAAGCAGGTCAACATCCTGTACCTTGCCGGCAATACTTTCATCATAAATAGTATCAGCACAATAAGCATAACTTTTTGGTTTTGGGGCGGCAGTTGTTACTTCGTCGTTAGGAACAATGTCTCCTTTTTTAGTGGTATAGTCGTACCCCTGCTGTAATTTTTCATAAAATGCCGAAGGTATTTCATAAATCACAGCTCTTTCTGCATTAACCTTCCTGGGGTTTCTTTTTTCCCGGAATAAAAATCCCCAGCACTCAATCCGGTGTTTTACTTTAAAGCATTCCACCGTCATTTTTTTATCGTTCACAATCATGTCTTCAGTTTTTAAAGCATGAAAGTGCAGTTTGTAAGGCAGGTGTGTATCTGCAACCCGTAATTGTAATTGTAATATTTCTTCTAAAGCTTCCGGTCCATAAAGATGTATATCCTGCGTACGGCCCAATAAAGCCATACTGGTTAGTAAACCAATTAAGCCATAATAATGATCGCCATGTAAGTGTGAAATAAATATCCGGGAAATTTTGCTGCGCCTGATCTTATACCTGGTCATTTGCATTTGTGTTCCTTCCCCGCAATCTATTAAATAACTTTCATCCTGTGTTTGTAAAACCTGTGCCGTAGGGTTTCTGTCAAAAGCAGGAATAGCCGAGTTATTGCCAAGTATGGTAAGTGCAAGCATTAATAAGGGTTAAGAATTTGTAATTATTTTATGACAGGCAGTTAAGTAAATATGTTGCATGGTTTAGTAAAGCGGTTAAAATATTAACCTGTAATTCCGGCATTGCTAAACTCTAATCATCACTTAAAAGCTCTCTTTCTATTTCTTCCATCTGTACAATATCCCATGCTTCACTTTCAGTAGGTGTAATATTCATAAGTTCTAATAATTCAATGTCGGCAAGAATTTTTTCTACTATTTCATGCAGGTTACAAATAACAAACGAGCAGTTGCGTTCATAAAACTGTTGTTGTACAAAAGCCAGTAAAACACCAATATTGTCAGCAATAAATTCCACATTCTCCATGTTTAAAATAACATTGGGAACATCTTTTTCAATGTGTTGGAGCAACAAATGACTTAGTTCGGCTGTCATATTAGCAGCCAAAACGGTTTCATGAGGCGTAATAACAGTGAATTTATCTTTGGTATCTATTTTGACATTCATTATTACAGATTAAGGTTAAATGGCGTTGTAAAATAAAGGAAATTTAATTTAAGTCAATATGTTTATTATAAATGTCTCAAAACTTTTTGAGGCCGTAATTTTAACTTTTTAACATATTAACATTTCCGCTTTGCCACAAACTTAATCATCAAAATTATCGTTATTATTGTATAAGCTAAATTTAACAGCAAATGGACAACAATTTTTCAGCCCAGGTAAAAGAAATAATTTCATACAGCCGTGAGGAAGCACTGCGGTTGGGTAATGATTTTATTGGTACAGAACACCTGGTTTTAGGATTGATAAGAGACGGAGAAAACACTGCTATAAAGACCCTTAAATCTTTGAACATAGATTTGTTTGAGTTGCGTAAGGAAATAGAAATGGCAGTAAAAGACAAAACAGGTAAAAACATTGCTAATATTAATTCCCTGCCATTAACCAAGCAGGCCGAAAAGGTTATCAGGATAACAGTACTGGAAGCCAAGGCGCAAAAAAGTGCATTGGTAGAGAGTGAACACCTGATGCTTTCCATCCTCAAAAACAAAGAGAATATTGCAACACAAATCTTAAATCAGTTTGATGTGGATTACGATGTATTTAAAAACGAACTGGGCTTTGTAACCAGCACTCCTCCATCGGCAGAGTTTAGCGATGAAGGCGATGATGATTTTGACGAAGAGAAAAAACAATATGGCCAGCAGCAAAAAGGGCAACGTGGCGGAGCTGCAAACCAGCCCAAAACCAAAACGCCGGTACTGGATAATTTTGGACGGGATATAACACGCCTTGCAGAAAGTGGTTCACTTGATCCGATAGTGGGGAGGGAGAATGAAATAGAAAGAGTATCGCAGATTTTATCACGACGCAAAAAAAATAACCCCATTTTAATTGGTGAGCCTGGAGTGGGTAAAACTGCCATTGTTGAAGGGTTGGCACTTCGTATTGTGCAAAGAAAAGTGTCGAGGGTTTTGTTTGATAAAAGAGTGGTAAGCCTTGATTTGGCAGCACTTGTTGCAGGCACAAAATATCGTGGGCAGTTTGAAGAGCGTATGAAAGCCATAATGAATGAACTGGAAAAAAACCGGGATGTTATTTTATTTATTGATGAGATACATACTATTGTAGGTGCAGGCGGAGCAAGTGGTTCTTTAGACGCAAGTAATATTTTTAAACCGGCTTTAGCAAGGGGCGAACTGCAATGTATTGGCGCATCTACTTTAGATGAATACAGGATGCATATTGAAAAAGATGGCGCATTGGATCGTCGTTTTCAAAAGGTATTGGTAGAACAACCATCGGTTGAAGAAACGATACAGATATTAACCAACATAAAAAGTAAGTACGAAGATTACCACAATGTTACTTACAGCGATGAAGCTATTGAAGCCTGCGTAAAACTAAGCGACAGGTATATGACCGACAGGTTATTACCTGATAAAGCTATTGATGTATTGGATGAAGTGGGTGCCAGGAAGCACATAAAAAATATAAATGTGCCGGAAGAAATTGTAGAGCTGGAAAAAAAGATTGAAGACATTAAGCTGGAAAAAAATAAAGTAGTAAAAAGTCAGCGTTTTGAAGAAGCGGCATCATTACGGGATACAGAAAAAAGATTGCAGGAAGAATTAGAGGCTGCAAAAAACACTTGGGAAGAGGAAAGTAAACATAAACGTTTCCCGATTGAAGAAGAAGATATAGCCGAAGTGGTACACATGATGACAGGCATCCCGGTAAAACGCATGGTACAGGCAGAAACTGACAAGCTGCGCCGTATGGCCGATGATTTAAAAGGTGCTGTTGTTGGGCAGCAGGATGCAATTTCAAAAGTGGTTAAAGCCATTCAGCGCAACAGGGTAGGATTGAAAGATCCTAAAAAACCAATTGGTACATTTATTTTTCTTGGCCCTACAGGTGTTGGTAAAACCGAATTGGCCAGGTCATTGGCAAGGCATATGTTTGATAGTGACGATGCCCTTATACGTATTGACATGAGTGAATACATGGAAAAATTCACTGTCAGCCGTTTAATTGGCGCACCTCCCGGCTATGTTGGATACGAAGAAGGCGGGCAACTTACAGAGAGAGTAAGGCGCAAACCTTATTGCGTAATACTGTTAGATGAAATTGAAAAAGCACACCCGGATATTTATAATATTTTATTACAGGTGCTGGATGATGGTCAATTAACAGATGGTATGGGCCGTAAGGTTGATTTTAAAAATACGCTTATCATCATGACATCAAATATTGGTGCAAGGCAGTTAAAGGACTTTGGTGATGGTGTAGGTTTTGCAACAGCAACCAGGATGGAAAATAGTGATGAGAATAATAAGGCGGTAATAGAAAAAGCATTGAAACGTACATTTAGCCCTGAGTTTTTAAACCGTATAGATGATGTGGTAGTGTTTAATTCTCTTACGAAAGAAAATATTTTTGAGATCATTGATATTTTAATGAAAGGAGTAATGAAACGCCTTGCCAATCTTGGATTTTCTATGGAACTTTCACCTGAGGCAAAAAGCTTTATAGCAGATAAAGGATACGACGCTCAGTTTGGCGCAAGGCCGCTGCACAGAGCCATTCAAAAATACCTGGAAGATCCGCTGGCAGAGGAAATATTAAATTTGACGGTAAAGAACGGAGATGTACTTATTGCCGATCTTGATAAAGAAGCTGAAAAAATTAAGTTTACTTTAAAAGAACAGGAAACAAAAAAAGAAAAACAGTCGGAGGTATAAACATACTTTAACATTATAAAGGGCTATTCGCATAAAAGTGAATAGCCCTTTTAGTTTAATTTTGAAAGCATTTTAAGATGAAAGCAAATAAAATGTTTATTGTGGCATTTTGTATTATCGCCTTTATTAGTATTGGCATGGGTCTGCCTTTTTATAAAGAACGGAACCTTAAAATACTGCCCAAAGATATCAGCGACATAAAGTTAGACAGCATCATGCAAACTTATAACGTTGCTCTGGGTGTAAAATGCAATTTTTGTCATGTGGCTAAAAAAGGGTTAGTTGATAGTCTTGATTATGCTTCAGATGCGGACCCTATGAAAGCGAATGCCCGGCGTATGATGCGGATGACCATTGAACTGAATAAAAATTATTTTTATTTTGATTCCGCAGTCAGGCCCGAATACCTTCATGTAGTTACCTGCAAAACCTGCCACCGTGGTGAGGCTTTCCCCCCTGAAAATTAGTACTGTTTAGTTTTTTATACCATTATTAATTTAATTGCGAAGTTGATTTTGAATTAGCAATTTTTTGAAGCATTTTTGTAGCACAATGGCAAAAAAAATAATTATAACAATCGATGGCTGGTCATCCTGCGGTAAAAGTACTTTGGCTAAACAGCTTGCAAAAGAGTTAGGCTATGTATATATTGATAGTGGTGCTATGTACCGTGCCATTACCTTATATTTTTTAAGAAACCATGTTGACTGGACAGACAGCAGGGAAGTAATAACATCGCTGCAAAATATTCATATTGATTTTCACCACAACGAAAAATCGCAACAAACGGAAATTTTTTTAAACGATGAAAATGTTGAGTATGTCATAAGAGACCTGGTTATTGCAGAAAAAGTGAGTGAAGTGGCAACGATAAAAGAAGTAAGGGATTTTGCTGTAGCACAACAGCAAAAAATGGGCGGCAAAAAAGGAGTTGTTATGGATGGCAGGGATATTGGTACCACTGTTTTTCCCAATGCGGAACTGAAAATATTTATGACTGCCGATATTGCAGTAAGAGTGGAACGCAGGTTTAAAGAGATGTTTGAAAAAAATCCCAACATTACTATTGAAGAAGTTAAGGGGAATCTTGAAATGCGTGACTATATTGACTCCAACAGGGAAATAAGCCCACTGCGTAAAGCTGACGATGCTATGGAAATTGATAATACCAACTTAACTATGCAGGAGCAGTTAGACTTTGCCTTAGAACTGGCGTATAAAAAAATTTAAAACTTATCCCTTTCATATAATTACTTTTAAGTACATTCGCACTAAGTTTTAATACGTAGTATATAAACTACAAACTATACAACCTCATTCCTGCAAAAAACAGTCTTGTAAAACCTACTCCGCTATTGGAGCTTATAATCCTGTATTAAATTGATAAACGGGTTTATAGTGTTCAAAATAAAATACCCTTATAAAATAACAGCTGTTGTAATACTTAATTGAGTAAGTAATATTTTAATGTTCAATATAAAAAAATGAAAAAAATCTACCTTTTAGCCATGCTTTTTGCCGGGTACACACAGTTGCTTAATGCACAAACCTATAATTTACATTGGGGTTCTACTGCCTGGGTAGGGCCTACGTATTTAAAAACAATAACCAATATAGATGGGTCGGGTATTAATGCCGATGTTGTTATTACCAATACAAGCCCCGCAGGTAACGTAAGTGCCGCAGGTGCTGCGGCCAATAATGCTTTTCAATATAATTCACCTACAGTAGGGGTTGCAAACCTTAACTGGTTTTTACCAGGTACCACAGCTGGAAATCCGCTGGTGGAATATGTGGATTGGAATACGCTGACATCTACTGTTACTACTGTTATCACTTTTTCAAGGCCGGTAAGCGGTGTTTCTTTTTATGTAGGGGATATGGACAGATCAAATACATTAAGCTATATAGACAGATTTACATTTACCGCAAAAAACGGTACTGTAGTAACCACCAATCCAATAATTACTAAGTTTCAGGCGGCTTATAATAATCCGGATACTGTGTTAATAAGTGGTAATTCTGCATACGGCAATTCGACACTTGCGAATGCAAATTCCAGTACCACCAGTATGACCACCCAGGGTGCAACCGTTTATGTACAATACAGTAATCCCATTACTGAGCTTAATATAGTGTGGGATCAGGGACCTGGTGCAACAGGTAACCCTGTTGCACAGGCAGTTGTTATTGGTGATATTGCTTTCACCAAAGCAATCCCTAATTATCCGCCAACAGCAGATAATTTTACCAATAAACCAATGCCCCAGGGCAATGCAGCTACAGCAATACCAGGCTTAATAG
>JAYVJU010000335.1:0-15611 GCA_043769035.1 Ferruginibacter sp. | reverse complement strand
GTAACCGGTAATATCATCGTTTAAACTGGCTATTAAAGTTTTTGCCTGTGCCAGTTCTTCTTTAGTAGCTTTTACGTTCGATAATATTCTATTGATCTCTGCTCTTTTTTGAGCAATCTCTTTGTCACGTTGTGTTACAATACTGTCTTTGCTGTGCGACATGTTTGCACTGCTGGTCTTTATCATATCATACCGCATAGTGGCATCATCCAGTTCTTTTCTCAATTCATCTTTTTCAGTATTACTTTTGGCAATCTGGGTATCCTGTACAATATCTTTTTCCTTGGTTTGATTTTTATCGTAAATGATATAGCCCCATGTGCCTAATAAAGCCAGCAATAAGCCGCCTGTTAATAAATTGCGCATGTTGTTTTTTTGTGGTGGGGGTGCTGGCTGCGGTGTTGTTTCGCTGGCCGGGAAATTTTCGTATGCCATAATCGTTTTTTAATTAGGGACAAATGTATTCATTCGTCTGGTTAAAAATAATGAGAATCGTCAGTTAAGTAAATATGTGAATAAGTAAGGTAAAATTGTTACCCAGCTGATAATGGCTAAAACTATGCCAGTTTACAGCAACTCACTTTAAACGCAGCCCGGTGTAAAAAATTTTTATCTTTGCCGCCATGAGCGCCGAAAAAATTATCAGTGAATGGGGAAAGAAGAAGTTTAAAAGCCTTTACTGGCTTGAGGGAGAAGAGGAGTATTATATTGACCAGGTGGTGGATTATGCCGAGCATAAAATTTTAGACGAAGCCGAAGCCGGCTTTAACCTTACCGTTTTTTATGGCCGTGATGCGGAATGGACGGCCGTGGTAAATGCCTGCAGGCGTTACCCCATGTTTGCCGAGCGGCAGGTGGTGTTGCTTAAAGAAGCCCAGCAGATGAAGGAGATTGAAAAGCTGGAAAGCTATATTGAAAACCCTTTGTCGTCAACCATTTTTGTGGTGGCGTATAAAACCAAAACATTAGACAAGCGTACCAAACTAAGCAAGCTTTTAAAACAAAATGCCGAGGTATTTGTATCCGAAAAATTAAAAGATTTTAAGGTTAATGAGTGGATAAAGGAAATGGTGACCGGCAAAGGTTATTCCATCAGTAGCAAAGCCGTGGTATTGTTAGAAGAACATATCGGCAACGACCTTAGCCGAATGGCCAACGAAATTGATAAACTCTCCATTAACTTAAAAGGCCGTAAAGAAATTACAGAAGATGATATTGAAAAATTCATCGGCATAAGCAAGGAGTATAATGTTTTTGAGCTGCAGGCTGCCATTGCAAAAAAAGACCTGGCCAAAGCCATCACCATCATTAAATATTTTGAAGGCAACCCCAAAGCTGCACCCATACAAATGGTATTGCCGGCATTGTACGCCAGCTTTAGTAAAGTATATACCGTATTTGGCATGGCCGATAAAAGCGAAGCCGCCCTTAAACCACATTTTTATTTTAACAGCACCGCTGTAAAAAATGCTTTGGAAACCATCCGCAATTATGGCTACGATGGTATAGAACGTATTTTATTATTGCTGCACCACTACAATTTAAAAGGCGTGGGTGTGGGAGATACCGGCACCTCCGATGCATCCCTGATGAAGGAAATGGTGGTGAAGATGATTGCTTAGCAAAATTGCTTACAGCAATTTTATTGTTTTTGTTACGGGCTATATTTCTTTATTTGGCTTCAGTGGCGTCGCATGGCACATCCCAATTTGTTCGGGACTCTTGTACGGCATAACTTTATTGGGCTTTTACCGAAGCAAAGCGAAGATAATTTCTTATTTACGTTTCCCCTTTTATTTTCTGAACCTCTTTCTTAATTTTAATTAATTGCTTTATTGTATTGATTGCGATAACCAGCGCTATGATAAAAACCGGCAGAATTATAAAAGGACTAATTATTTCATTTGGAATAAAATACCTTACTGCAAGAAAGAAAATAGAATAAATATTGCCCATAGCGAAAGAAATATTTATAAAAACTTTTTTTGAGTAGTTGAAATTGAATTTGTTTTTCTTGACTCATTGTCTGTAATTTTATCTGCCTATGTTCGTGTCTTCACGAACCCGGGCATCGAGGCGAACCCACAGCCCGGTCTCCAGCATTTTAGTATCCCGTACTATCGTACAGCATTTTCTTTATGAGGTCGTATAATTCAGTTTTTTGGGGCTGTGCAACTGCGGAAAAGGAAAAGCAGCTAATGAAAATATACAGCATAAGTCGTTTCATGTTTTTAAAGATAAATGGTAATTTTTAAAAAAGCAAGCCTTGTTCTGTTAACGCATTTGTTCATTTAACTATAGAAAGATTTTTTTTGATGGTTATAAACCTAATGCTATAGCTTTTGAAGAAGTGACAAAAGATGATATTGAAGATTATTAAATATGGAAACAGCATACACATCGCAGACCTTAATAAACAACCAGTTCAAAAAATACAGCGTATTAACCGCATGGGTATTTACTTAAAAAAATTGGTTAGTTTCACTCTTGCAAACCGGCATAGCAGGTCTTAATTTTATAATAGTTTTTAATCCTCAAAAATACCTCTTATGAAAAAGATTATTACATTATCTGCAGTTGTTATTTTTTTTGTATCCTGTTCACGTTCAATATCAATACAGCAGGCAGCAGGCGGTAATTACAGAAGTATAAGAAACGTTAGATAAAACAAGAGGTATTTATATTACTGCTGCTGATACCTGTAGTAATATTTGCCTTAACAGTTATATTTTACCCAGTGGCTAATGCAATTAAAGCAGTGCATTATTTAATCCTGTATATTACAATTTGCCTGTAATGAGATAAGTACAGCAAAAAAAATATTTATAAAATCTTTGGCGTATTCATTATTTTTTATACTTTTGCTATACACATTACCTATACCACCCTTACTACCGTACCTATCTCCTGTTAAAAATCATTCCCTAACACAAGTCTATAGTTTATACTATTGATGCAACTCTTTTTGTTTGTATCCAGTCTTAGCATTTATAAATGCTAAAAGCATAGTCTTTCCAATCCCTCTGATTATCTGTTACAATCCCCATTGTATTAAATTATTTATTTCTATCCAATCTTGTAAGAAGCCTCTAACGCTAATTATTTATTTGTAACAAGAAAAAATTATTTACATGAAACAGATTTTTACCCCAATGGGCAGGTATTTTAAAACCGCTATTACGGCTCTTTTACTTTCTTTTTTACTGCTGTTTGGTAAAGTGTCATCAGCACATACTATTTTATATTTTACGCAGCCTTGTTTTACCCAGGGGGCTAATGTAACAGTAGGCATAAAAGTAATTTTATCAGGCGTTGGCTCATATTATCACTGGCAATACCGGACAGCACCGGGTGGAACCTGGACATGGCTTGCCAATGGTAACAACAGCATTAACGGACGTGTTTTTAGTGTTGCAAATGCCTCGCTGGTTTCTAACGTGGCTGATTATGCACCTGATTTAGTAATAAGTAATGTGGGCAGCCCGGCATACACTACACAATTGGATAATGTGGAGTTAAGGGTTATTATGACTTATGGCCTTGATCCGCAAACCAATCCTTATCCTGGCACAGCGGCATGGGGGGCAGAAGAATTTGCCAATTCTAACCAGGCAAAATATATAAGGCTTATGGCCAAAGCACCCGCCGAAAATTGCTATTCAAATTGTTCGGGCAATGCGTTGGTAATACCTACTTCGGGACCTGAATCAATATCAAATTATTATGGTGGATTTGAAACAGGAAATGGTGCTGCAAACGATAACTTTTCTACACCCGGTACTTATGGCGCTACTTCACGTGCGGCTACAGATATTACAAAATGGACTGGCGGATCTTTAGGTACATCGCCACGTTACAGAGTAATTAGTAATGCAGATTCTATGAACAGTGCATTTACAGCTTTTGCTCCGCATACCGGTAATCAAATGCTGGTGGTAAGCCGTAATAACAGTGTAACAAACCGTTTGTGGTACAGGACCATTGCAGTACCTAATGCAGCGAATTTTTATAACGGCTCTATTGTTTTTAAGGCCTGGTTTGCAAAAGTAGATGCTACCGATGCATGTATGGTACTTGAAGTAAAAGGCGCAACAACACAAAGTGGTACTGTGGCTTCTTTCAGCGGTAATAGTATAAGTCAATCTATAACAGGTGCTGCAGGCAACTGGATACAGGTTACTTATAATATTAACCTGCCACAAAACACTTACAAAAAACTTGAATTCAGTATCCACAGTTGTAATGCTTCTGTTGCAAGTGTTGCTATTGATGATATTTGTTTGGTTGAACCAATAGCGGCAGCTCCGTTACCAGTAACCTTATTACCGCTGCAGGGTTCGTATGCTGACGGCATTGCTCATTTAACATGGGCTACGCAGCAGGAGAGCAACAGCAGTTATTTTGAAATTGAACGCAGTACCAACGGAACCGATTTTACTACAGCAGGAAAAGTATTTGCCAACGGAAACAGCAGCAGGCTGATAGCATATAAATTTGATGATGCAAAAGCTGCAGCAGGTGTTAATTACTACAGGTTAAGAATGGTTGATAACAACGGTTATTTTGAATACAGTAATATAATATCGTTAACCGTAAATATCAAAGGGCTTTTTGTTACCGGTGCTTATCCAAGTCCATTTACAGATAAAGTTAATATCAGCATTTCAAGTGAAAATGCAACCCGGGCTGATATACGCCTGTATGATATTACGGGCAGGGTTTTAGCGATTAAAAATGCCGTGGTTAATAAAGGCATTACCACAATAAGTTTAGATAACTTAGGCAATCTTACAAAAGGAATGTATGTGGTGGAAGTAAATTGCGGCGGTAAAAAGTTTACAGAGCGGATGATAAAATAAGCACTTACACATGTAGAACATAAAGACGGTTGGTAATTTCCAATCGTCTTTTTTATTGTAGTAAAACTGTTATTTTGTTTATACAGTACAGTAATAATCCAATTCCTGTCAATTCAATATCTTTATCACATTATACGAATGTTTTCAAGCTATGTTTAAAAAGGGCATATATATTTTTTGGGGATGTGTATTTACCATGACTAATATTGCAGTTGCGCAGGTTGAAACCAATAAGCCCGATACTTTTTTTTTAGCAAAGAAAAAAGGGCTGTTGGGCCGTTTGGGTAAAAGTATTGCCACCAATCCACCAGATGAAGCACCACAAAGGGTAGAGAACCCGTTTTTAAAATACAAGGGAAAAATAATACGGTCTGTTGAACTGGTAAGGTTAAGTTTTCAAAGAAATATTTATGATACCAACTTGGTAAAATATAATCTTGGCGTAAGACTGGCCAATGCTTTTCATAAAAATTCACGGGAAAAAATAATCCGGAATAACCTTTTTTTTAAAGAAGGCAGCCGCCTGTATCCTTATTTAGTAGCTGATAACGAACGTTATTTAAGAGACCTGGGTTTTATACAGGATGCCAGAATAATTGTGGATTTTGCAGAGGATAATACCGATTCTGTAGATGTTGTGGTAATAACCAAAGATATTTTTTCGTTGGGAGGTAAATTAAAAATTGACAGCCGCACCAGGGGACGGGTTGATCTTCAGGAAGAGAATATTGCAGGTACTGGTAATAAAATTTTGATGAGCGCATTTTATGATGAACTCCGGCATCCACAAAAAGCATTAAGTGCAGAAATGACCAAGCGTAATATTGGCGGCTCTTTTATTAACTGGACAACAGGCTACTCAAATTTTGCACCCTCATTCAGCAGTGGCCAAAAAGAAGAAATGCAATTTTTTACCCGGTTGGAAAAACCATTGGTAACGCCGTTTATCCCCACCACAGGAATTCTGGAAACCGGATATTTTAAAACCAGTAATGCCTACATTCCCGACTCTTTATACAGAGCCAGCACAAAGTATGCGTATTATAATATAGATGGCTGGTTAGGGTATAGCCTCGACAGCAGGCGCAGGCTGTATGCCAACAGGGAAATAAGGATACATAAGTTTGTAAACCTGCGGGCCTTAACCCGGCATTTTATTACGGTACCCATTAAAAATAAAGATACTTTCGATTACAGGTTCAGCAACAGTATGGGTGTGCTTACTTCAATAAATGTTTTTAAACAGATATTTTACAAAACAAATTTTATTTATGGTTTTGGCCGTAATGAAGATGTACCCGAAGGTTTTTCAATAGTGCTTACTGCAGGGTATCTTGTACAGCAAAACAAAGCCTATACAATAAAAGGAAAAATTAAACGGCCTTATACCAGTATCGATTTTGGATTGGGAAATTTTAAGCAGAAAGGATTTTACAGCAATTATACCTTCAGGCTTGGCGGCTATTTTTTTCGTAACCGTTTTGAAGATATTTCCCTGTTGTTTAATATTGAACACTTTTCAAAATTAAAAAAAATAAGCAGCACATGGTACCGGCGTACATTCATTACCACCGGCTTTG
Organism: Ferruginibacter sp.; assembly: GCA_043769035.1. Taxonomy (GTDB): domain Bacteria; phylum Bacteroidota; class Bacteroidia; order Chitinophagales; family Chitinophagaceae; genus Ferruginibacter. The sequence continues at coordinate 9,172 of JAYVJU010000335.1, read as the reverse complement.
CTTCAGAAATAAATTCGGTTTTTAATGCCCCGTTATTTTTAAACAGTATTTACGGACTACCGTATTTTAATCCTGAAAATATAGCGGCCGATTTCCGCTCAACCCTTAAACTGGAGTCGGTGTATTATAACACAACAAAAATATTAGGCTTCAGGTTTGCCCCTTTTGTATTTACCGATTTTAGTTTGCTGAAACCTGTAAAAAAATCCTTTAGTAAAAGCGACCTGTTTAGCGCAATTGGCGGCGGTGTACGTACCCGTAACGAAAATATGGTGTTTGGTACTGTTGAATTAAAGGGCTATTATTTTCCCCGTACCAATGGGGATATGAGGGGCTGGAAAGTAGAGTTAAACACCAATATCCGGTTTAAATACAACAGTACCTTTATTAAGCGTCCCGATTTTGTAACAGCCTTATAGTTTCTTTATTACGTTTGATTGTAATAAAAAACCACCTGCAAAATACAAGTGGTTTAAAATATAAAGATGTTTTTTGTTTACATTAAATCCAGAGCCTTAGCCAAAAAAGTTGTATTAAACGGCAATACCATTGAGCAATATGCACCAATGGGTGAATATAATACTAAAAAAAAGCCAGCTACAGAAAGTAAAAACAGTATCCAGTAAAGCCCGGTATTCTTTTTGGTTGTTTCCATTGTATTTTTTTTTGCAAATATAAGGCGACGGATGTTAGCAGTTACTTTTTTTGCCGTATTTATTAGCGCTTTTTTTACATTAAAACTTTTTCCAATTTTTTAATATTATTTCTGCTAAATTTTAATGTGTATCTTTTACATTTTGCAATAAAGGCTTTATATTGCCCCTTCTTAACCTGCGTTGCTAATGACTTTACATTTCTATTTACGCTTTTCTACAAAATTTGGGCAAACGCTTTATATCAGCGGTAATACCAGGGCACTTGGCAACGATGATTTCAGCGAAGCTTTTCCTATTGAATATCTTAACGAAAGCTTATGGCATGGCAGTATAACTATAGATGCTGTAAAGGATATTAATAACATACGCTATAAATACATTTTACGGGAACCCGGCAAAGAAGAGACGGTAGAATTTGGTGATGACCGCATAATAGCAATTGATACTATTACTACAGATGAGGTTGTGCTTGTAGATACCTGGAATTTTGCCGGAGAAACAGAGAACGTATATTTTACCCAGGCCTTTCAGGATGTATTGCTTAAAGCGCCAAAAGCAGTTACTGCCGTTGCACCAAAACTGCCAAAAGCCTATACCCACGAGTTAAGAGTAAAGGCACCGGTATTAAAAGAAAACGAAGTGGTTTGCGTAACTGGTACCGCTGGTAATTTAAATAACTGGTCAACTGAAAAGCCGGTAATGCTCAATAAGAACAAAACCTGGTGGAAAGTAAGAGTAAATCTGGCAAAAGAAACTTTTCCGGTTAGTTACAAGTATGGCATTTATAATATAAAAGATAAAAAATTTATTGCCTTTGAGGCCGGTGATAACCGTACATTAATTGGTGATGCTGCAAAGAAAAAAATTACCATCTGCCATGATGGCTTTGCAAATATTAAACACACACCATGGAAGGGGGCTGGTGTGGCTATTCCTGTTTTTAGCCTGCGCAGCAAAAACAGTTTTGGTACAGGCGAGTTTACCGATTTAAAATTGTTGGTTGACTGGGCTAAGAAAACCGGGTTAAAACTCATACAGGTTTTGCCTTTAAATGATACCACTGCCACACATACCTGGAAGGATTCTTATCCCTATGCCGCCATCTCTGCATTTGCATTGCATCCCCTGTTTTTAAATTTAGAAAAAGTGGCTGGGGTTGCACATGCTGCAATAGTAAAACCGCTTAAAAAAAAGCAGGAGCAACTGAATGCGTTACCCGATATGGATTACGACAGTGTTATAAAATTCAAACTTTCGGCTATAAAAGAAATTTACGCAGCTAAAAAAGATACTTTCCTTAATGATACGGAGTACTTTGATTTTTTTGAATTGAACAGGCATTGGCTGGTGCCATATGCAGCATTCTGTTTTTTAAGGGATAAGTATAATACTTCAGATTTCGGCCAATGGAAATCAAATAGTGAGTATGATGAGAATGCTATTCAACGTTTGGTAAGCCGATCTCAAAAACAGTATGATGAAATTGCAGTACATTATTTTACACAGTATCATTTACACCTGCAATTGAAAGAAGCCACGGCTTATGCCCACAAAAACGGCATTGTTGTAAAAGGCGATATTCCCATTGGTATTTACCGGAATAGTGTAGATGCCTGGATGGCTCCATCATTATATAATATGGGTGCACAGGCCGGTGCACCACCCGATGATTTTGCAGTAAAAGGACAAAACTGGGGTTTTCCTACCTACAACTGGAAAGCCATGCAGGAAAATGATTTTACATGGTGGCGCCAGCGTTTTGAGCAAATGAGCAATTACTTCGATGCATTCCGTATCGATCATATTTTAGGTTTCTTCCGTATCTGGAGTATTCCCCTACATGCTGTAGAAGGTATTATGGGAAAATTCGATCCGGCCATTCCTGTACATATAAATGAGTTTTTTGAAAAAAATATTGCTTACGATTGGCACCGCTATACCAAGCCTTATATCACCGATGAAATACTACTCCAGTTTTTTGCAGAGGAAGTAGATTTTGTAAAAGAAAATTTTCTTAATGGTTACGAATTAAAAGAAGCATTTAATACACAACGCAAAGTAGAAAATTATTTTGCTGCACAAAACGATAGCGATAATAAAATAAAATCCGGTTTGTTCAATCTTATAAGCAATGTGATTTTATTTGAAGAAGAAAATTCGCAGGGCCAGAAATTTCATTTCCGTTTTGGTATGGAGCAAACCACATCGTTCCTTAATTTAGATGCTTATGCACAGCAGCAATTAAAAGAACTCTATGTAAATTATTTCTTCCGCCGCCAGGACGATTTCTGGAGGGCAGAAGCCATGCATAAATTACCGGGTTTAAAACGCAGCACCAATATGCTTATTTGTGGCGAAGACCTTGGTATGGTGCCAGCCTGCGTACCCGATGTAATGTGGCAGTTAGGTATTTTAAGCCTGGAGATTCAGCGTATGCCAAAGAAAACCACTACCGAATTCTTTCATCCCAACGATGCACCGTATATGAGTGTGGTTACACCCTCAACACACGATATGAGTACCATACGTGGCTGGTGGGAAGAAGATCGTACAAAAACACAACGCTTTTACAATACTGTAATGGGCCGTTATGGCGAAGCGCCTTATTTCTGCGAAGACTGGGTAAATAAGGAAATAGTTTTAGAACATTTATTTTCTCCCGCCATGTGGAGTGTTTTTCAATTGCAGGATCTGCTGGGGATTAATAAAAGCCTGCGGCGTGAAGACCCTGATGAAGAACGCATCAACATACCTGCCGACCCAAGCCATTACTGGAAATACCGTATGCACATGACTTTAGAAGAGCTGCTTAAAGCTGATGAATTTAATGATGATATAAAAAATTATATAGCATCAAGCGGAAGGTAGTTTTGTTTTTTGTTATCACTTCAGTAATTAATTCTTTTCAATATTGTTGAGTGGCACCTGCCTGCCGGCAGGCAGGCTCCTCAGCGAAATCTTTATTAAGCCTCAATAAAAGTTTTCTGTGGTATTTGCTTTTCAAAGCAAAATATCGCTGCTATAAAATTAATTCCGGTACTCAAAACCTACTCATCAATTTTCCAAACAATTTTTATTTTAACTTCACTTCTCATGAAAGTAAAATACAAAACATACAACCTTCCGTTTAAACACCAATTCACTATTTCTAAAGGCACAAAAACACACCAGCCTACATTAATTGTAGAACTTGAGTTTATGGGCATAAGAGGTTATGGTGAGGCTCCTGCTATCAGTTATTATAATATTCCGGTAGAAAAAATGGTGGAAGACCTGGAACGAAAAAAAATATTTGTAGAAAAATTTGCTTTCAGCGACCCGGAAAGATACTGGCATTACCTGCATCATTTGTTTCCTGCCAACCCATTTTTAGTTTGTGCACTGGACATGGCGGGTTGGGACCTGTTTGGTAAACTCAAAAGAAAACAATTGCATGAACTGTGGAATTTAGATACTACAAAATCTCCGGTGACAGATTTTACCATTGGTATTGATACCATCGACAAAATGGTAGCCAAGATGAAACAAAAACCATGGCCCATCTATAAAATAAAAGTAGGCGTGGAGAATGATATTGAAATGGTGGCGGCATTGCGTAAACATACCGATGCAGTATTTCGTGTGGATGCCAATGCAGGCTGGACACTGGAACAGGCCCTGCAAAAAATTCCTTTATTAAAACAACTGGGTGTAGAGATGGTGGAGCAGCCGTTGGCAAAAGACAATTGGGACGGCATGAAAACATTATTTGAACAATCGGCTCTGCCTTTATATGCAGATGAGGCCTGCGTTTTTGAAGCCGATGTGGAAAAATGTCATCAGTATTTTCATGGTATTAATATTAAACTAACCAAGTGTAGTGGCATAACACCGGCTCGTAGAATGATTAGCCGGGCACGAGAATTAAATATGGAAGTAATGGTGGGCTGTATGAACGAAAGCAGTGTGGGTACCGCAGCTATTGCACAACTGGCGCCGCTTTTAGATAAAGTTGATATGGACGGCCCGTTGTTATTGAATGAAGATATTGCCACAGGTGTAAGCTTTGAGTATGGAAAAATAATATATGCATCTTCTGCAGGTTTAGGTATCAGTATTGAACCATTTTAATTAAAAATGCCTTTTTACCTGGTAAAAACTACCATTTTGATAGATTATGCAAATTTTATTTGGTAAAATAATTTTTCAGTCTTTACTTTGTGCAACAAATGAAACAAATCGTTCACATACACCATCATCATACATTACTCAATGGGTAAGCAGTGTTGATTGTATGTAACTAAACATAATTTCAAAAAGGGCTTACGAACAGTAAGCCCTTTTTGTTTTTCATCAATAGCATAAAGAAAACCAGATCATGTTAAAAATTGCAATTCAAAAATCGGGAAGGTTGTATGAGGATTCTGTAAAACTGCTTAAAGAGTGCGGTATAGAGTTGAACAATGGCAACAAACAGTTAAAGGCCGTGGCAAATAATTTTCCGCTGGAAATTTATTTTTTAAGGGACGACGATATTCCCCAGTATGTATATGACGGCGTTGCTGATATTGGTATTGTTGGGGAGAATGTATTATTGGAAAAAAATAAAGATATTGATCTGGTGTATCGCCTTGGCTTTGGCAAATGCAGGTTAAGCATTGCTGTGCCAAAAAGTACGCAATACGAATCTATTGCCGATTTACAGGGATTGAAAATTGCCACCACTTATTCAACCATTCTGCAAAAATATTTAGATGCCAATAAAAGCAATGCAGAAATACATGAGATCAGCGGTTCGGTAGAAATTGCACCGGGTATTGGTTTGGCAGATGCTATCTGCGACCTGGTAAGCAGCGGCAGTACTTTATTCACCAATGGATTGAAGGAAGTGGAGGTCATCTTAAAATCGGAAGCGGTGTTAACAGCGAACAAAAATTTATCAGCTGAAAATAAACTGTTGCTGGAAAAATTATTGATGCGTATCACTGCGGTTAAATCAGCAAAAAATAATAAGTACATTATTTTGAATGCACCCAACAACCAGTTGAAAAATATTTCTGCAATTTTACCGGGAATGAAAAGCCCTACGGTAACGCCTTTAGCAGAAGAAGGGTGGAGCAGTGTACAAAGTGTGGTAAATGAAAATGATTTTTGGGAAGTGATTGAAAAATTAAAACAATGTGAAGCGCAGGGGATACTGGTGTTGCCCATTGAGAAAATGATCATGTAGCCCCCTCCGCCCCCTAAAGGGGGAACTTTAGCGGAGATATTTGCGAAGAAAATTTGAGTGTTCTCAGCTCGTAGAAGTGAAATGTTGGTAGAAAAAAATATTTTTTTATTAAAGTTCCGTAGGAACGAAAGGTAGGACATGAAAATTATTATAGAACCAAACAAAACAGCTTGGCCGCAATTATTACAGCGACCGGCTTTTGATACCCGTCAGCTGGAAGGTACGGTAGCTGCTATTTTAGAAGAAGTACGGTTAAATGGCGATGCTGCAGTAAAAAAATACGCATTGCAGTTTGATAAGGTTGAGCTGAATGAATTAAAAATTACTGCTGGAGAAATTAATGAAGCAATAAACCTTGTTGATGAAAAATTAAAAGCTGCCATTAAAATTGCAAGAGATAATATCACAGCATTTCACCAATCGCAAAAAGAAGCGATTACACAAATTGAAACAACAAGCGGTGTAGTTTGCTGGCGAAAATCTGTGGGTATAGATAAAGTGGGCTTATATATTCCCGGCGGCACCGCACCTTTATTTTCTACATTATTAATGCTGGGTATTCCTGCAATGTTAGCAGGTTGTAAAGAGGTTGTGGTTTGTACACCTCCGGATAAAAATGGAAAAATTAATCCTGTCATTTTATATGTAGCACAATTGATCGGCGTAAAAAATATTTACAAAGCTGGTGGTGTACAGGCTATCGGAGCGATGGCTTATGGCACAGCTACCATTACAAAAGTGTATAAAATTTTTGGCCCCGGTAATCAGTATGTAACCTGTGCCAAGCAATTGGTAAATGCTACCGGTATTGCAATAGATATGCCTGCAGGTCCAAGCGAAGTGGCAGTGTATGCAGATGAAACCAGTAACCCTGCTTTTGTTGCAGCCGATCTTTTAAGCCAGGCAGAACATGGCATAGACAGCCAGGTGATTTTAGTGGCTAATACTGTTGCAGTAATTGATAAGGTTAAAGTTGAAATTGAAAAACAGCTGATTCAATTATCAAGAATGACAATTGCAACAAAGGCATTGGAGTATGCCCGGTTTATTGTAATTGAAAATACAACTGTCGCTTTTGAATTATTAAATGAATATGCCCCCGAGCATTTAATTATTGCTGCTGATAATGCATTGGCACTTGCAGAAAAAGTGAGTAATGCAGGAAGCGTTTTTCTTGGGCATTATTCTCCGGAGAGTGCAGGAGATTATGCATCGGGTACCAACCATACTTTACCAACCAATGGTTATGCAAAAGCATACAGCGGTGTTTCTTTAGACAGTTTTGTGAAGAAGATCACTTTTCAGCAACTTAGTGAAACGGGGATAAATAATATTGGACCTGCAGTGGAAGTAATGGCAGCAGCAGAGGGATTGGGAGCACACAAGAATGCGGTAACTATTCGCTTAAATGAAATAAATAAATCATAATGCAATTCGATCTTCAAAAATTAATGCGTCCAAATATTAAAAACCTGCAACCTTATTCATCAGCCCGTCATGAATTTACGGGAAAGGCTTCAGTATTCCTTGACGCAAACGAAAATGCATTTGGTTCTCCTTTGGAAGAAAGCTTTAATCGCTATCCCGATCCTTTGCAATGGCAATTGAAATTTCAACTGGCAAGAATAAAAGGGGCGCCTGCAGAAAATATTTTTATTGGCAATGGCAGCGATGAAGTGATAGACCTTGCCTACCGTATTTTTTGCGATCCGCAGAAAGATAATGTAATTATTTGCCCGCCCACTTATGGTATGTACCAGGTAAGTGCAAACATAAATGATGTGGCGATAAAGAAAGTAAACCTTACACCGGAATTTCAACTGGATGTGGATGGTATCTTAAATGCAACAGACAGTAATACAAAATTATTATTCATCTGTTCGCCCAATAACCCTACAGGCAATAACATGAACAGGGCTGATGTGGAAATGCTGTTGAATAATTTCCCCGGCATTATAATTATCGACGAAGCTTATATCAATTACTCCAAACAAAAAACATTTATACAGGAGCTGACGGAGTACCCTAATTTAATTGTGATGCAAACCTTATCCAAAGCCTGGGGGTTGGCAGCATTGCGGCTGGGCCTGTGTTTTGCATCAATGGATATTATTGATATTTTTAACAAGGTAAAGCCGCCGTATAATATCAATGAAGCGTCGCAGCAACTGGCATTGGAAGCATTACAAAATACACAACTGGTTAACGACTGGATAAAAACTGTGGTACAACAGAAAGAAGTGCTGGTAACCGAACTGCATAAATTGTCTTTTGTTAAAAAAATATACCCTGCTGATGCTAATTTTATTTTAGTAAAAGTAAACGATGCAGACGGGTTGTATAAATACCTGTCGGAAAATGAAATTATAGTACGTAACCGCAGCAAAGAAATTTTATGCGATAACTGTTTACGCATCACTATTGGAACGCCGGCAGAAAATGAACAATTATTATCTACTTTAAAAAAATACCAATTTTGAAAAAAGTATTATTTATTGACAGAGACGGCACATTAATAAAAGAAGCGCCACCAACTTACCAGCTGGATTCATTCAGTAAACTGGAATTTTACCCCGACATGTTTTTATACATGCGTAAAATTGCCACCGAACTGGATTATGAACTGGTGATGGTTACCAATCAGGATGGATTAGGTACTGCCGGTTTTCCGGAAGAAACTTTTTGGCCGGTACATAACCTGGTAATGAAAAGCCTGGAAAATGAAGCTATTCATTTTAGTGAGATTTGTATTGACAGAACTTTTCCTGATGAGCATGCACCTACACGTAAACCTGCAACAGGTATGCTGACAAAATATTTGAATAACCCGGCGTACGATATTGCAAACTCCTTTGTTATCGGCGACAGGATCACTGATATGCAGCTGGCAAAAAATTTACAGTGCAAAGGTTTTTGGTTGAATATTGATGCCAGCCTTGGCGCATCAGAAATAAAAGATACCATTGCAGCATTAAAGCAAGATGTGATTGTATTAGAAACACCCAACTGGGTTGATATTTATAATTATTTAAAATTACCGCCACGTATTGTTACACATCAACGCAATACCAACGAAACCAAAATAACTGTTACAGTAAATTTAGATGGAACAGGAAAAGCAACCATTAAAACCGGGCTTGGTTTTTTTGATCATATGCTGGAGCAGATTGCAAGGCATGGCAATATTGACCTGGCTGTTGAATGCAATGGCGACCTGCATATTGATGAACACCACACTATAGAAGATACAGGCATTGCGTTGGGAGAAGCTATAATTAAAGCCCTTGGTGATAAACGGGGAATAGAA
>JAYVJU010000334.1:0-2283 GCA_043769035.1 Ferruginibacter sp. | reverse complement strand
TTCATAATTCATAATTCATAATTCATAATTCATAATTCATAATTCATAATTCATAATTCATAATTCATAATTCATAATTCATAATTCATAATTCTAATGCCCATCATAGCCCCATCATTATTAGCTGCCGACTTTTATAACCTGCAAGCCGAATGTAAAATGCTTAACGAAAGCCAGGCAGACTGGTATCATTTAGATGTGATGGATGGCCGCTTTGTACCCAATATCAGTTTTGGGCCAATGTTGATTGAAGTATTCAGAAAAAATACCACCAAGATCTGCGATGTGCATTTAATGATTGAAGAGCCGGGCAATTATGCCGAAGCTTTTAAAAATGCCGGCGCCGATATTCTTACTGTACATATTGAAGCATGCACTCATCTGCACCGCAATATTCAGCAAATAAAAAGTTTGGGTATGCAGGCCGGTGTGGCTGTTAATCCGCATACACCGGTTGAAAGTTTAAAAGATATTTTAGCAGATATAGACCTGGTTTGTTTAATGAGTGTAAACCCCGGCTTTGGCGGGCAATCTTTTATCCCTTACACCCTTACCAAAATTAAACAGCTGCGTAAAATGATCGACGAACAATCGTTGAATGTAAAAATTGAAATAGATGGCGGCGTAACTGTTGCCAATGCAAAATCAATTATTGATGCAGGCGCACATGTGCTGGTTGCAGGCAATACTGTTTTTAAATCGGCCGACCCTAAAGCAACCATTGCACAGTTAAAAGCTATTTAGCCGCCTGCAGCGTATCGTAGATCTGTTTAATTACATCAGCATCCATTTTTACCCAGTTGGGTTCTTCCTTATTCCATTTGTATTTTTTGGTAATGATGTTTTCCAGCATTACCTGTGCTTTAAAAGCCTGCTCTTTATTGTAAAAACAATTCACCCATTTTTCTTCCAGCTTTTCTTTTCCTGTAACGGTAATGCCACCGGCATACCATTTAAAACAAGTAGGCAGGCCAATAAAAGAAATAGTATTACCGGCCCTTGCCACATTATCATCTAAAAACTTACTGTAAAAAAGCACACACTGCAGGGCACGTAATTTTATAGCACTGTCGCTTTCTGCACGGGCAGGTTTTTTGCGCCATAAATTATTGGTGCTGTAAAACGGATCGTCGCTTACATTTTTTTGCACTTTACCATCGGCCTGGTACTCGGTTCTTTTTTTATCAGCGTTATTTATTAAAACCATACTCTTTACACCAATAGCGGCAATTTTATATTGTGCCTTGCTGCCATCAGCATAAACAATATCAATTGTTTTATTGGGTTCATCAAGTGTCCAGTTGCCAAAGCGGATGTTATCACGTGGGTTTTGCACCAGGGTATTATCTGTAAAAAACGAAAAGCCACGGTAAGGCATTTCAAAACTGCTGCTGCCGCCGGAAAGTGTAGCTTCCTGTGCATCTTCTTTATCCTCCCAGTTTTGGCTAAGCAGTGTTTGTATATCTGTAGCCTTGCTGATGTCGTTAAGCATTGCAGATGTGGCTTCGGTTTCTTTTTCTGTTGTTGCACTTACTTTTTCTTTAGTATCGCCGTTGTTGCAGCCGGTAAGTATCAATACAGCAGCTATAGTTTTTATCAGTATGCCCTTCATAAATTTATTTTTTCAAAAATATTAATAAGAAACAATAATATGACAACGCACTGTTAAAAAAAGAATAAAATATTTACCTTCATTGTATGAGAGTATTTCTGGCACTGGTAACCACCCTGTTTGTTTTAACCGCTACAGCCCAAAAGAAAACTGCATTGGTATCAGGCAGGGTAATTGACGACAATGAAAATCCTTTACAAAAAGTATCTGTAGTTATACTGGGCAAATCAACAGGCACCATTACCAGCGACAGCGGCTCGTTTACCATAAAAGTACCTGCCGGTAAAGCATTTGCGCTGGTATTTTCTTACGCCGGTTATAAAGATGTACAAAAGAATTTTTATTTAAGCGATGGCGAAGCAGAAACCGCCATCATTAAAATGGAAAAAGACGGCAAGGTTTTAGAAACCATTACTGTAACCGACGATAACCAAAGAACACAAACCGGCCTCATAAAAATAAATCCTAAAACTGCACTTACTTTACCCAGCACCATTGGCGGTGTAGAAGGCCTGATAAAAATACTGGTGGGCAGCAATAACGAACTAACATCGCAGTACAGTGTACGTGGTGGTAATTACGATGAGAATTTAATGTACATCAACGATTTTGAAATATTCCGCCCCTACCTGGTACGCAGCGGCCAGCAGGAAGGATTAAGTTTTATTAAT
>JAYVJU010000333.1:0-5489 GCA_043769035.1 Ferruginibacter sp. | reverse complement strand
CTATTATCCACAGCTATAAAAAAAATGTTAATAAAATTTTTTGGAAATAATTTTATGTTAGCAAAAATTCTTTTTAATATTGTGTAGGGAATTTGGTTCCCCGTACTTACTAACCCATCTATATAACAAAGCCTGGCTGTCAAATGTCGGGCTTTATTATTTTTATCAACGCTGTTTTTTACTTTTACAAACTTAATATGCTGCATGAAAAATTACGACACACTAAAAGAAAATTTTATTATCAGTACAGACAAATCAAAACTTGACCTAGCTGTTATTCATAATTATTTAAGCATGGAAAGTTATTGGGCAAAAAATATTCCTGTTACACTGGTACAAAAATCAATTGAAGGATCATTTTGTTTTGGTGTGTACAAAAAGGAGAAACTTAATGAGAACATGCAAATTGGTTTTGCAAGAGTAATTACCGACAATACAACTTTTGGTTACCTGGCTGATGTTTTTATTCTAGAAGAGTATAGAGGTATTGGTTTAAGTAAATGGCTGATGCAGGAAATAATGAACCACCAGGAGTTGCAGGGTTTTAGAAGATGGATGCTGGCAACAAGGGATGCACATAAGTTGTATGAACAGTTTGGCTTTGCTGCCCTTGATAAACCCGAAAGGATAATGCAGTTGACTGTAACGGATGCATATTTGTAATAAATAACAGACTTCTGCTAACAGAATCCCCGAACGGGTAAATACACACCATTAACCATCAACATATATTGTTATCTTGCAGCAAATAAAAATATCATATGCTTAAATCAATGACGGGTTTTGGAAAGGCAGAACAAACAGTAAACGATAAAACCTTTTTGGTTGAAATAAAAGCACTGAACGGCAAACAGTTTGAGCTACAGTTAAAATTGCCTGCCCTGCTAAGGCCTTATGAATTTGACATACGTAATATTTTACAGGAACATTTAATACGAGGTACTATTGACTGTTACATAAACATTAAACAGAATGGTACCACAAGGCCGGTTAATATTAATACCGATTTAATAAAGGCTTATTATAAACAAATTGATGAGCTGGCATCAGAATTAAAGATTGACACCAATTCTGTATTAAGTGCTTTACTCCGCCTGCCTGAAGTTGTAACGCCTGCAACTGATGTTTTAGATGAGAATGATTTTACCGAATTTAAAAAGGTATTAACTTCAGCATTAGATCAGTTAAACCTGCACCGGACGGAAGAAGGCGGCATTTTAGAAAAAGACCTGATAAAAAGGATAGATAATATTAAAGACCAGGAAGAAGCTATTTTAGTATTGGAGCCCAACCGTAAAAAAAGAATAGTGGAGGAAATAAACCAGTTGCTGGAAAAAAATGTAGGGAAAGAAAATATTGACAATAACCGCATGGAGCAGGAATTGATCTATTATATGGAAAAGATAGACATTCACGAGGAACAGATACGCCTGCGCCAGCATTGCGAATACTTTAAATCTATTTTGCACGAAACTGAAGAAGGTAAAGGAAAAAAATTATCTTTTATTCTGCAGGAAATAGGAAGGGAGATAAATACAACCGGCAGTAAAGCTTACGATGCAGATATTCAAAAATGTGTGGTAAAAATGAAGGACGAACTGGAGAAAGCAAAAGAGCAGGTATTGAATGCCTTGTAAATGCAGACACTAAATTTCAGCAATAATAAAAAGCAATATTTCTATTTTTGTAACATGACTTCTAACAAAACGTATACATCTTATTTCTTTCTATTGCTTATCGTCAGTTGCTTATTTATTATTTCCTGTACACAAATAAATGTGTTTGAAAAAAACACCACCATACCTGATTATAAATGGAAAAGCAGTTTTGAAGTAAAAGGCAGCTTCTCAGTTGCTGACATCAGCACTCCTTACAAAACATATATAGTATTAAGGCATACGGATGCTTATAAGTATAATAATATATGGCTCAATATTGGTATCCAGGCACCCGGCGATAGTATGCGATACCAAAAAGCAGATATTTTATTGGGTACAGATGCCGGAGGCTGGATAGGTATGGGGATGAATGATATTTGGGAATTAAGGCAATTAGTAATGTTGCGGTTTAGTAAACCTGGTATATATAATTATAGTATTACACAAATAATGAGAGATGACCCTTTGCCGGCAATAATGAGCGCAGGCTTAAGGGTTGAAAAATAAACATCCTGAAAAAATTAACAAAAGCCTTATTAGAAACCCCGTAATCTGCTCGTTTTAACAAAACAATTCTTTATTTTGCATATTATGAAGATGAAATTCCTTACCATTTTATTCAGTATAGCATTGTCAATTAATGTAACCGCACAACGGTACGATTATGTACAGCAGGGAGAATTTGGTGTTACTGCCGGGGCAGCACATTATTTTGGCGATATAAATACAAGAGCGGCATTAAACCGGCCTAAACCTGCTTTAGGTGTTTTCTTCCGTAAGCAATTTGGTAATTATGTGGGTATGCGTATTGCGGCTCATTATGCACAGGTAGGTTATAGTGATACCTACAGCAAAAACGACTATCAAAAAACCAGGAACCTGAGTTTTAATTCCAATATTTGGGAAGTAGCTGTACAGGGTGATTTTAATTTTTTCAAGTTTGTTCCCGGAGATCCGGATCACCTTTTTACTCCCTATGTAACGCTTGGTGCCGGCGTTTTTACTTACGACCCATATGCTTACCTTGACGGTAAAAAAGAATTCTTACGTCCTTTAGGTACCGAAGGCCAGGTAATTGGCTATAAAGGAAGAAAGCAGTATAGCACCATGGCATTTTGTTTTCCACTTGGCGCTGGTGTTAAATACAATATTAATGATAAGATGAACATTTCATTTGAAGTATCCCAGCGTTTTACTACAACCGATTACCTTGATGATGTAAGCACAACTTATATAGGAGCTGCCCGTTTTGCAGCTTTACCAAATGGGCAACCTTCAACTGCAGGTCTGCTGCAGGACCGGTCTTACGAATTAGATCCAAACAATATTTTAGGTGTAGAAGGCAGGCAAAGAGGTTTTAGCAAGCAAAGAGACCAGTATATTATTGCAGAAATTGGTATTTCTTTCAATATAAGCAGTTACAGGTGTCCTGCTGCAAATTAATCACGTATTTTGTTTCTGTAATATTTACCGCTGTTTTATTTACTGTATAATTTTTTTTAGAGCAATACAACCATACTAAACTGCAAAATGTTTTTTAACTCTATCGACTTCCTGATATTTCTTCCGATAGTTTTTTTATTATACTGGTTTGTAACAAAAAAAAATCTGCAACTACAAAATATCCTGCTTCTTATTGCAAGCTATTTTTTTTATGCATGTTGGGATTACAGGTTTCTTTTTTTACTGATATTTTCAACGTTGCTGGATTATTTTACCGGCCTTAAAATGGGTACTACCCAAAAACCTGGTAAAAGAAAATTTTGGTTCTGGTTAAGTATAATAGTTAATCTTGGTTTTTTAGGCGTATTCAAATATTATAATTTTTTTGCCGCATCCTTTGCTGAAAGCCTTTCCTTTTTAGGTATAAAAACAAATTTTTGGGTTTTAAATGTGATATTGCCGGTGGGTATTTCATTTTATACTTTCCATGGCATATCATACGTTATTGATATTTATAAGAAAAGGATAGAACCGGAAAAAAATTTTATAGAGTATTCCGTATTTGTTAGCTTTTTTCCCTTATTGGTTGCCGGCCCTATCGAAAGAGCCACTCACCTGCTACCGCAGATAAAACAACAAAGGGTTTTTGATTATTCAAAAGCAGTAGATGGCCTAAGGCAAATGTTGTGGGGATTATTTAAAAAAATAGTTATTGCAGATAACTGTGCCGAATATGCCAACGAAATATTTAATAATTCTGCTGCATATTCCGGCAGTACACTTTTATTGGGGGCATTATTTTTTACTTTTCAGATCTATTGCGATTTCTCAGGTTACTCTGATATAGCATTGGGCACTGCAAGGTTATTTGGCATTGACCTGTTAAGAAATTTTGCATTCCCATATTTTTCACGTGATATAGCAGAATTCTGGAGGCGTTGGCACATATCACTTTCTACCTGGTTCAGAGATTATCTGTACATACCATTAGGCGGCAGTAAAGGCGGCACATTAATGAAAGTACGCAACACTTTCATTATATTTTTAGTAAGCGGGTTTTGGCATGGCGCCAACTGGACTTTTATAATATGGGGAGCATTGAATGCGATTTATTTTCTGCCATCATTATTGAGGAATAAAAACAGGGATAACCTTGGTACTGTGGCCGAAGGTAAATACCTGCCTACTTTAAAAGAACTGATGAATATGGGTATCACTTTTGCCCTGACTGTTTTTGCATGGATATTTTTCAGGGCAGAAAGTGTAACACAGGCCTTTCAATATATCAGAACAATATTTTCACAATCGTTGTTTACCATGCCCGACAGTATAGCTTTTGCCCATTCGCAAAATAACGTTCTGATTATGATATTGCTACTGTTCTTTTTTATTATTGTAGAATGGATAGGAAGAGAACGCCAGTACGCAATTGCCGGTATAGGACTTAAACTGCCGAGAATGTTACGCTGGGGGTTTTATTTTTTCCTCATATTCTTAATGGCTATGTATATGTCAACATCAGGTTCAGCTTTTATTTATTTCCAATTTTAAAGGCGTACAAACATGAAAAAATTCTTTAAAAACCTGCTCCTTTTTTTTACTTATGCAATAGTACTATACCTCCTGTTCATTATTTTATGGGGAGAACTGATGCCTCCTTTTGCAAGAAAAAATCTTAACTATTCATTGGGTGCTTATGGGCACATGCATACCAGGTTGCAGGAAGTGAGCAATTATAACAATATCGATATCTTATTTACCGGTTCCTCACATGCGTACAGGGGATTTGATACCAGGATTGCCGAAAGCTATGGTTATACAACCTTTAACCTTGGCTCCAGTGCACAAACGCCGGTACAAACAAAATTACTGCTTGAGCGATACCTTGAGCAACTGCAACCTAAAATACTGATTTATGAAGTATATCCTTATACGTTTGAAATTGATGGTGTTGAATCTTCTTTAGATATTATTGCCAATGGAACTATTGATGGCAATACACTAAAAATGGCGTTTAAATTAAACCACATTAAAACGTATAATAGTTTGGTGTATGGATGTTACAGGCACCTGCTTAACCGGGATAAAAATTTTAAAGAGAATACAGTTACAGGAGAAGATACTTATATACCCGGCGGTTTTGTAGAAAGGAAAATAACCAATAATGCCGACAGCGTACCCGTTACTGGTAAAAAAACTGAATGGATTGCTATACCATACCAGCTTGCCGCATTTGAACAAACTGTTACTTTACTTAAACAAAAAGGTATAAAACTAATACTCGTTCAGGCTCCGGTAACAAAGCAGGAAAAAGAAAAGTATACCAACAATAAGCAAATAGATGATTATTTTACAGCTAAGGCAACCTATTACAATTTTAACAATTTT
>JAYVJU010000332.1:0-5037 GCA_043769035.1 Ferruginibacter sp. | reverse complement strand
ACCCTTCCCAAAAAACATATTGTTGACAGAAATTTTGAAGCCATCGCTTCGCTGGGTGTTGTTGATGATGGCCTGGGATTAGACTATTTTATTCCTGCTGCAGATAAAATAAAAAAGGGAGATATTCCCACGGCACATATGCTGGGATATGTTGCAGTGGTAATTGGTGCCGCATTGGCCACAAAAAAAATGCCGCTGCATAAACTAAAAGAATTATGTACATCAATACAATATCCCATAATCTTATTAGGAGGAAAAGAAGATGTAGAGGAGGGTCAAGCAATTGCAGCTATCGATGATATAAAAATTTATAATGCCTGCGGCAAATTTAATTTAAACGAATCGGCAGATATTGTAAACGGAGCAAAATTGGTTATTCCACATGATACAGGCCTGATGCATATAGCAGCGGCTTTACAAAAACCCATCATCTCTGTTTGGGGAAACACTGTTCCGGATTTTGGTATGTATCCGTATTATGGAAAAGCATCATCACAGCATTATGATGTAGTGGAAATAAATACGCTCTGGTGCAGACCATGCAGTAAGATAGGTTATAATAAATGTCCCAAAGGGCATTTTAAATGCATGGAATTAATTGCTGTTAATGAAATTATAAATCTGGTTAATAACAGGTTGGGTAAATAATATTTGTAGTTGATTTGAGTCATTTTGAGTATGTAGTATGATAAAATATTTTCTGAGTCTTATATTGTTCCTAGTAAGTTGTAGTATAGCTAATGCACAACTAACTACTACCATACAGTGGCAAAAGGGTAATACAAACAATGCCGGTGATACCATATTTTACGATCCTTATAAAAAGCTGACTTGGGATGATTTTAAAGATAGTCCCGAGCGAAAAAGCATTGCTGCTGCAATAACAGAATCTGGTTTTGGATACAGGTTGGAAATGCAAACCAGGAACAGCAAAACTGATATTGTCATTACTGTGCTTTGTTTTTTCAATAAAATGAAATCCTGGGTGAAACCAAATACGAAATCTGATTATGCCCTACTTCACGAACAACATCATTTTGATCTCAGTTATATTGAAGCTTGTTTATTTTTTCAAAAATTAAAAGCCACTCAATTTACGGTTGAGAATTGTTCTTCTTTATTGGAGAGAATAAATGATGAATGTTACAGGGATCTGAAGAAAATGCAAAACGAGTATGATGGCCAAACTAAAAATGGCCAGTTAAAAAACATACAAGCTGCTTGGAATAAAAAAATTGACCTGCAATTAGCTGGCATTTCTACAAATTAATTACCAGCACCGGTATTTTTAATTCGTGCCTTACAGCATTTACCGTTTCTCCATAAATAAAATCTTTTATAGCAGTGTGGCCATGTGCGCCAATCACCAGCATATCTGCATTGTTGTTTTTAACAATCCTTACAATTTCTTTTACCCTGTTTCTGTAGCCCAATTCCCCTGCTGCATCAAACCCTCTTTCATTTAACTGCGAAACAAAAAAATTCAGGCGTTCTTCATCTTTTTTTGTTTCATAGTCATCAGTTTCCTTGCCATGCAATACTGCAGAAGCGCTTTCAACAACATGTATCAGCAGAAAACGGGTTTCTCTTTTTGCCTGTCCTATTGCAGCTGCCAGCAGCTTGGCATCAGCCTCGCTAAAATCAAGTGCTACAGCAATTTTGGAATAAGCAGGTATTTCCAGGTTTTGCAAGCCTACAATATCAGGATGCATTTGAATGGATACTGCATTTTCTTTTTTATTTAGTATCGGGAAAATAATTGAATAAATTAATAATGCTAAAAATGCAAGGCCAGCAATAACTATTATTACTTTCCACATTAAACTATCCGAAGTACTAAAAAATTCAATAGCTTCTTCGGATACCATTTTTATATTAAGATAAACCAGTACGCTGGCAATCAGCCACGCAAATATTTTTATTGCAGGTTTTATAGCAAAGGTTCCCATTGTTTTTTTGTTGCTTACAAAATGTATAAGTGGAATTACGGCAAACCCTAATTGTAAGCTCAATATTACCTGGCTTAAAATTAATAAACTGTCCACCCTGTCTTCTCCAAAAATTGCAATAACCACAATTGCAGGTACAATGGCCAGTAACCGTGTTATTAATCTGCGAAGCAGGGGATTGATACGTAACCGCAAATATCCTTCCATAACAATCTGCCCGGCCAATGTTCCTGTAACGGTAGAACTTTGACCTGAGGCAATTAATGCAATGGCAAAAAGGGTAGATGCAAAATTAGAGCCCAGCATCGGCGATAATAATTCATGCGCCTGTTTTATTTCGGCCACATCAGTTTTACCGGTATTAAAAAAAACGGTGGCTGCTAAAATTAAAATAGCGGCGTTTATAAAAAAAGCTATGTTTAATGCAATGGCACTGTCAATAAAACTCCATTTTAGCGCCTGCTTAATGCCTTCTTTTGTTCGTGGAATTTTTCTTGTTTGTACCAATGCCGAGTGCAGGTATAAATTATGTGGCATAACAGTGGCGCCAATAATACCAATGGCCAGGTATAATGCTGTTTCTTTGGGTAATGCATTCAGCATACCTTTAGAAGCATATAATTTTTCTGCTGTTGGTAAAGATGGAATAAAACCTTTTAGTACGCTATATAAATCAGGTTGTGCTAAAACTATATTTATCAAAAAGCAAAAACCAATTATTGCAACCAATACAATTATAAAAGCTTCCATCTTTCTAATCCCCAGTCTTTGTAAATACAACAACAGGAAAGTATCGAGCAGGGTAATACTTACACCCCAAATTAATGGCAAACCGGTTAGTAACTGTATGCCAATCGCCATACCCAGCACTTCTGCAAGGTCGCATGCAGCAATGGCAATTTCTGCTAATACCCACAACATGAAATTCACAGCTTTGGGGTATGCCTCTCTGTTGGCCTGGGCAAGGTCACGCCCTCTTACAATCCCCAGTCTTGCACTAAGGCTTTGTAATAATAAAGCCATAATATTACTCATTAGTAAAACCCATATCAGGGTATAACCATATTTGCTGCCACCTGCCAGGTCAGTAGCCCAATTCCCTGGGTCCATGTAACCAACACTTACAAGATAGGCCGGGCCAAAAAATGATAATATTTTTTTCCATCCTGTTTTGGTGCCCGTGGTATCAACTGATTCGTGCACTTCGCTCAAGGACTGGTCCTCATGTTTTTTATTTATCATCATAACGTACAAAAATGTTTTTTGCAATCAATTCACTGATTATACATGCCGGTTGTTTAGATACTTTTATTTCCAGCGATCCATCAAATTCAAACCGCTTTACTACTTTTACTGATGTGCCGATGGCTATAAAATAATGTTTCAGCATTTCCAGCATTTGTGGCGATTGGTTGGTTACTGAACTTACCACTGCTGTTTTGTTTACCGGCAGGGCAGGGAGATTGAGTTGAAGCAGTTTTGGTATTTTTCCGTTACTGTCGGGGATGGGGTCGCCATGTGGATCAAATGAAGGGTTGCCTAAAAATTCCTGTAACCGTTCAATCAATTCATTGCTGCTGATGTGTTCCAGCTCTTCTGCAATATCATGTACCTTGTCCCATTCAAAGCCAAGCTTCTCTACTAAAAAATATTCCCATAACCGGTGTTTGCGTACTACAGATATAGCCACTTTTTTCCCATTCTCAGTAAGTTTAAAACCTTTATACTTTTCGTATTGCAGTATTTTTTTTGTTGATAATTTTTTAAGCATATCTGTTACCGATGCTGCTTTTGTCTGCATTTCGGCAGCAAGAGAATTGGTGTTTACCAGCCCTGTTTCCTGCTGCAGGTGGTAAATGCTTTTGATGTAGTTTTCTTCGCTTACTGAAAAGTTCATGTAAAGTAAAAATTAAATTTAGACAAATCTAAAAATTAATTGTGTAAGTGCCAAGTTTTATGTACAAACCTTAGCTGATACTTTTGTATTTTGTGTACTAAATGAATAGCACATGAAAAAGAAGATAAGCTCCGGATCGCCATGGGAAGATATTGTGGGCTACAGCAGGGCGGTACGTACAGGCAATATTATTGAAGTGGCCGGCACAACAGCCATGGACGGGGAAACCTTAATTGGTAAAAATGATGTTTATACTCAAACAGTTTTTATTTTTAAAAAGATTGAAAATGCTTTGGCAGAAGCCGGGGCAACATTAAATGATGTGGTGAGAACAAGGATGTTTGTAACTGATATTGCCCAATGGGAGTTAGTAGGTAAAGCACACGGGGAATTTTTTAGAGATATTAAGCCAGTAGCTACAATGGTTGAAGTGCGCCGGTTAATTAATGATAACCTTTTAATTGAAATTGAAGCAACTGCAATAATTGAACAATAAAAAATATTAATGGCTACTGTAAATATTGAATTTAAAGCTGCAACAAACCAGCTGGAGATTTTAGAAAAAAAATTGTTGACGCTTAACCCAAGGTTTATTGGAGAAGATAACCAGGTAGATACTTATTTTAATGTGGCTACAGGAAGATTAAAATTACGGGAGGGTAATATCGAAAATTCGTTGATTTACTACGAACGTGAAAATACCACAGGAGCAAAACAATCAGATATCCTGTTGTACCACCATCATCCTGATAAGGCACTTAAAGATATTTTAATTAAGGTTAATGGGATAAAAACCATTGTGGATAAAAGAAGAAGGATTTACTTTATTGACAACGTAAAATTTCATTTTGATCTTGTAAAAGACCTGGGCACATTTGTAGAAGTGGAAGCAATAGACAGCACTGGCGATATAGGTGTTGCCAAACTTAAAGAACAATGTGACTTCTATGCTGCTTTTTTTGATATTAAAGCTTCAAACTACATTGCTATATCTTATAGTGATATGCTGTTGAAAGCATGATACACAAATTTAAAAATTAGATATTCATCAGTGCAAACGTTTGTTATAAATTGTTTTTTAAATGGCCTCTAATAATCTTACCCGTAATACAATCATTATTTTATAAACATTCTATATAAAATTGTGTATATCTATTGCAGATAGCCAGCTGTTTTCAGGGTTACCTTTCT
>JAYVJU010000331.1:0-23368 GCA_043769035.1 Ferruginibacter sp. | reverse complement strand
AATCTCCATTAAAGGATTATCCTGGTTTGGAGTACTGCTTACTTCCAGTTTACCATCTTTAACAATCAGCCAAGCCCAGCCGCTTCCAAAACGGGTCATACCGGCCGCTGCAAATTTTTCTTTAAAGGCATCAAAGCTTCCAAAAGCAGCAGTAATAGCATCTGCTAATTTGCCTGATGGCGTACCACCTGCATTAGGTGCAAGGCTTTCCCAAAAGAAAGTATGGTTCCAGTGCCCGCCACCATTATTACGTACTACAGGAGAAATAGCGCCAGCGTTTTTAACTAATTCTTCAATAGTCTTGTTTTCGTTTTCGGTACCTGCAATGGCTTTATTTAAATTATCTACATAAGCCTGGTGATGTTTACCATGATGTATTTGCATGGTGGTAGTGTCGATATGTGGCTCTAAAGCTTCGTGTGCATAAGGTAGAGCCGGTAATGTAAATGCCATAGTTGTGATTTTTTTAAGATGCTTTATAAAATATAGAAGACAAATTTACGTTATTGATTTCCGATTCAATTATAAAATGAAAAAAATTGTAATACTGTTGCTTACGTTTTTGGGAATTTGTAGCGGCTATGCACAAAATCCTACAGTAAGCGATACGATAGTTGTTAAAAAAATTACCAGCGATTCTTTACCAAAAGAGAAAGCAGGTGTAAAATTATATCCTAACCCTGCCAAAAATAAAGTGGAGCTGGGGGTTACAGGGTTTGAACCCGGGCTAGTTCAGGTACAAATATTTAATGTAAGTGGTAAAGCAGTAAGAAATGATAGTCGCCTGTTGTTTAGCGGCAATGAAAATATGGTGGTGATGTTTTCTTTAACGCCGGGTATTTATTTTGTAGTGCTTAAGCAAAAAGACAAGCTGGTTAAAAAGAAAATGATAGTGCAATAGGCCTATCTCCTGTCTTTAAAAAAATCCTTCATTAATTGGGCACAGGCTTCTTTTAAAATGCCCCCTGTTATTACTGTTTTGGGATGAAAGGGAGCCCCCTCCCAACCTCCCCCAGAAGGGGAGGAGATACCCAATGCTTTCCGGTAACTGTTTTTATCATCATCTGCCCCATAAACAATTTTGCCAACCTTACTCCAGTACAAAGCGCCGCTGCACATCAGGCAGGGTTCAAGTGTTACATACAATATTGCTTCGGGCAAATATTTGCTGCCCAAAAAATTAAACGCAGTAGTTAAAGCCAGTATTTCTGCATGGGCGGTACTGTCATTCAATAATTCCACCTGGTTGTGGGCACGGGCAATAACCCGGTTATTCATTACCACAATTGCACCTACCGGTACTTCACCGGCATCAAAAGCTTTCTGAGCTTCTTTTAATGCCTGCTGCATGTATTGTTCGTCTGTCATTGTACAAAAATTATTGACCACACATCTGTTTAAAAAAATACTATAAATTATAAGAAAATTCGCAAGTCCCCATTGGGAAGATTTAGGGGGCTTTTTTTGTTACCTTGCCACAAATTTAGTTGTAATGGCAAACATAAATCAATTGTTGGCAATGCGCCGTTATTTTGAAACCGGGGTTACAAAATCTTATGCCTTTCGTAAAGAACAATTAAATAAATTAAAAACCTGTTTGCTAAAATATGAAGAACCACTGCATCAGGCATTGTACACCGACTTAAAGAAAAGCCCGGAAGAATGTTGGGTAACAGAAACTGGTTTTTTACTAAGTGAAATAAATGCCACAGCAAAAAATTTAAAAAGCTGGATGCAGCCCGATTTGATTAAAACCAACCTGCTCAATATTCCATCTAAAAGTTTTGTGATGAAGGAGCCCCTGGGAGTTACATTAATTATTGGACCCTGGAATTACCCTTTGCAATTGTTGTTAACGCCGATGGTAGGAGCTATTGCTGCTGGTAATTGTTGTGTGTTAAAAGCATCGGAGTTTGCACCTGCTACAGCAGCAGTGATAAAAAAAATGATTGATGAAACCTTTGCGCCGGAATATATTCTATTTACAGCTGGTGATGGGGCAGTTGTAATACCGGAGATGATGAGCAACTTTAGTTTTGATCATGTGTTTTATACCGGCAGCACTGCAGTAGGAAAAATAATTTATAAGATGGCAGCAGAACAATTGGTGCCGGTAACGCTGGAACTGGGCGGTAAAAGCCCCTGCATAGTTGAAAGCGACGCCAATATTAAAGTGGCCGCAAAAAGGATTGTGATTGCAAAATTCAGCAACGCCGGGCAAATGTGTGTGGCGCCGGATTATGTACTGGTGCATGAAAGCAAAAAAGAAGAATTGGTTGCAGCATTAACAACAACCATCAAAAAATTTTTTGGCGATAAAGCAGAAGAGAGTTACAACTACAGTAAGATAATTAACGAAAGACAATTTAACCGGCTGGTAAATTATTTACCACAAGGAAATATTCTGCATGGTGGTAGAAGCGATAAAGACAATTTATTTATCGAGCCAACTATTATTGACAATGTAAACGTGGATTCGCCGGTGATGAAAGAGGAGATATTTGGCCCCATACTTCCCATTATTTCTTTTAGCACAAAAGAAGAAGCGTTAAAAATAATTGCACAAAATAAAAACCCGTTGGCGTTTTATGTTTTTACTTCCGGCAATGCTAAAGAAAAAGATTGGCTGAACAGTGTGGCTTTTGGTGGCGGCTGTGTAAACAATGCCAGCTGGCATTTAACCAATCATCATTTACCTTTTGGTGGCAGAGGCTTTAGTGGCAGCGGACAGTATCATGGTAAATTTTCTTTTGAAACCTTCAGTCATAAAAAAGCGGTGATGAAAACCCCTACCTGGTTTGACCCTGCTATAAAGTATCCGCCTTTTAAAGGAAAGCTGAAACTGTTTAAATGGGTAATAAGATAACGATGAAAAAACTAAAACGTTTCTTTTTTGTTATACTGGTACTGCCTGGCAGTTTTTTAATCTATGTACAAATTGTAAACCGTAATTCAATAAATATGACGTACCGGCAAAAATTATTAAAAGCCATCTACCCTGCATTTATGTGGTTCACCAAATTAACTGGTAAAAATGCCACAGAGTTATCGGGAGTTAAAGAGCCCCCTGTTTCTTTTTACACACAAAAAGCAACATTAAACAATGGCGATACTCTCGACTTTGCCAGTCTGAAAGGAAAAAAGGTATTGCTGGTAAACACCGCCAGCAACTGCGGCTACACCAATCAGTACGATGACCTGCAAAAACTGTCAGAAGAATATAAAGACAAGCTGGTGGTGCTGGGTTTTCCGGCCAACGATTTTAAAGAACAGGAAACAGGAACTGATACTGCCATTGCAGAATTTTGCAGGATAAATTTTGGTGTAACATTTCCGCTGCTGCAAAAAAGCAGTGTTATAAAATCGCCGCAACAAAATCCCGTGTTTCAATGGCTTACCGACAGTACTAAAAACGGCTGGAACAGTAAAGTGCCATCCTGGAATTTTTCTAAATACCTTGTTGATGAAAAAGGTATATTGATAAACTACTTCGACCCCTCTGTATCACCAGCAAGTGAAGCTGTAAAACAGGCAATTGAAAAAAAATAGTATAATACTGTAACTTTAGCCAAACAATAAATATGTTTAGCAAAACCGATATTGAAAAATATTTTAATGCCGAAAAAAGCGAAAGCCTTTTGTTTATGCTGATTGGTATTGCAGGCATTATTATAGCAATTGGCTTTTTTATATTTTTAAAAGCAAATTTTTATAAAGGTGCAGCAATTCCGTTACTGCTCATTGGTTTACTGTTGGGTATTGTTGGTTTTACAGTGTATAAAAGAAGTGATGGCGACCGGGTACGTAATGTGTATGCGTATGATCTGAATCCGGCTGAATTAAGAGATAAGGAAATACCAAGAATGAAAACCGTGATGAAGAACTTTGTTATTTACCGTTGGGTAGAAATTGTACTGGCTTTAACTGGAATAGTTTTGTTTTTTTATTTTAAAGACAATACTGATAAAATATTCTGGAAAGGCTTTGGATTAACATTAGCCATCATGGCATTAACCGCACTTACTGCAGATTATTTTGCAGAAAAAAGAGGCGGTGTTTATTTGAAAGGCTTAGCATCATTCATTCAGCAAAAATAAAAATGAGCTACAACGATATTATTGGAACCATTGGCGTAGGCTTGATATTGCTGGCTTATTTCTGCAATACATTTGGCTGGATCAATGGTAAAGGCAAATCTTTTTTCCTGATGAACAGTATTGGGGCGGCATTGGCTTGTTATGCATCACTGCTTATTAACTACTGGCCATTTGTAATTTTAGAAAGCACCTGGTTTGTAGTTTCTGTAATCGGTATGGGTAAATCTTTCAGTACAAAAAATTAAGTTACCGGGCATTTTTCATGATAATTGATTAGCTCAATTGGTGTTTTTTCAAAAGTATATCCGGCATACTTTAATACAATTTCATCAAGTACGGCATCAATTTCTTCCACAGTATCAAGAGTAACCAATTTGTAACGGTAATCTTTTATGCCCGGCATACCTTTTAAGTAATTGGTATAATGACGGCGCATTTCAAAAATGCCCACCTTTGGGCCCTTCCATTCAAAAGATTTATGTAAATGTTTTTTACAAACTGCAACCCTGTCTTCAATTGTTGGTGGAGGTAAATGTTCCCCTGTTTGTACAAAATGTTTTATCTCATTGAAGATCCATGGATAACCAATAGCGGCACGGCCAATCATAATACCATCTACACCAAAGCGGTTTTTATAATCAAGCGCTTTTTCGGGGCTGTCAATATCACCATTACCAAAAATGGGAATTTTTATCCTGGGGTTATTTTTTACTTTAGCAATCAATGTCCAGTCGGCCTCGCCTTT
Organism: Ferruginibacter sp.; assembly: GCA_043769035.1. Taxonomy (GTDB): domain Bacteria; phylum Bacteroidota; class Bacteroidia; order Chitinophagales; family Chitinophagaceae; genus Ferruginibacter. The sequence continues at coordinate 18,526 of JAYVJU010000331.1, read as the reverse complement.
ATACATTTGTGCCCTTGTACGGCCATGAATTGCCAGGGCTTTTATACCAACATCCTGTAAGCGTTCGGCAACCTCTTCAATATTCCTGTTGTTGTCATCCCAACCCAATCTTGTTTTAACTGTTACCGGCAATGTAGTCGATTTTACAACAGCATCGGTAAGCCTCACCATCAGGTCAACATCTTTTAATACACCGGCACCGGCACCTTTTAACGCTACTTTTTTTACAGGGCACCCAAAATTTATATCTAAAAGATCGGGATTGGTAACATCAACAATTTTTGCTGCCAGCGATAAACTTTCTTCATCACCACCAAAAATTTGTATGCCAACAGGTTTTTCGTAATCAAAAATGTCTAATTTTTTGCGGCTCTTAATCGCATCCCGTATCAGGCCTTCCGAAGAAATAAATTCGGTGTACATCAAATCGGCACCATGGTCTTTACATACGGCACGAAAAGGCGGGTCACTCACATCTTCCATGGGTGCAAGCAGTAAAGGAAAATCCGGTAAAGAAATATGGTCGCCAATTTTTATCATAAAATAGTATCAATTATCATTTAGCCAATTATCCGTTTGCATGGCTTATTTTTGACGCTGCAAATTTACAACTTAAAAGCTATGGTGCATAGTACAACAAAAAGGTTTAGTTACTGGTCGCAACTGGCAATATTACTTGGCCTGGTTGGTTTTGGAATAATAATTTCCGGCCTTGTTGTAACCATTATTGGCAGTAAGGCTTTGGGTCCCACTACTTTAACAGGCATTACACAGGCTGAAGCCATGCAAAATGCTTTATTAAAACCCGAAAATGCCAATTACGCACAACTGGCGCAGATCATCGGAACGTTTTTTATGTTGTTTATCCCATCTGTTGCATTTATTCTGATCTGCCATAAAAAATTCCTGTGGGCGGGATTTTCCAAATACTTTAATTTTCGCCAGGTATTGATTGGTTTTTTTATAATACTTACAGCCAATTTTTTTGCTACGCCTTTTGCAGATATCAGTAAATGGATACTCTCTTATTTTCCTTCGGTAGATAAGCTTGCCAAAGGCGCAGAAGATATGTACAGCCAGGCAATTTTATCCATGAGTAATTTAAAAGGATGGGGCCAGTTTTTTGTTGGGGTGTTTATCATTGCTTTTTTGCCGGCCATGTTTGAAGAACTGCTGTTTCGTGGGGTATTGCAGAATTTATTGGTACGCTGGATAAAAAAACCGGTAGTGGCACTCATCATTACTTCTATCCTGTTCAGTTTAATTCATTCATCTTATTATTTATTTTTAAGCCGCTTTGTGCTGGGCTATGCATTGGGTTTATTATTCCTGTACACTAAAAATATCTGGGTAAACATATTTGCACATTTTATAAATAACTTAATGGCATTATCAGCTTTGTTTTATGCCAACATGAATAAAAAACCTGCAGCCGTTAATGAATTAGATGTACCACTGCCGGTATGGACTTTGGCAATTTCTTTTGCTGTATTATATGGGTTGTTTATTTTATTAAAGAAGATAAGTGCGGCAAACCGAGACCGTATTGTAATGAAAGAAAATATTGTATTTACTGATTCGCCATTTCTGGCTCAACAATAATAAACCTATGGCATTAAATTTAGCTACACTTAAAACCCGTTCCTTAACTGCTGTTGTTTTTGTGGCAGTAATGCTGGTGGGTTTGTTATGGAATTTATGGAGCTTTTTAATATTATTTACCATTGTGCATTTTGGTTGCTGGATTGAATATTTAAAACTGGCAGAAAAAATATATAATACTACTATCGATAATTTTGTAAAATGGTTTTTTGCTGTGTGTGGTTATACATTAATGATTGTCGCAGGTATTCAACACCAAAGTTTTGATATTGGAACTACAATTGGCGGTTACGACATAAGTTTTAAATGGTTATTTTTCATTTTACTTTTTGCAGGGCTAACAATATTTGCAGTGCAAAACAAAATGATTCCGCCAAAAACAAAGTGGATGGTTTTTGGCGGGTTTGTTTACATATCTCTTCCTCTTACACTATTACTTAATTTAAGACAGGAGTATGATTTTAGTTCTTTACTTCATAAAGGACCAATACTTGAATATTCGGCAATGAATAAAATCTTAGTGTCAGTATTATTCCCGATAGCAATTGTATTTTCCATTTGGATAAATGATACCATGGCTTATATTGTCGGTTCATTAATAGGAAAAACCCCTCTTTCAAAAATATCACCCAAAAAAACTTGGGAAGGGACAGTAGGAGGCGCACTGCTATGTATCTTATTTATTGGAATACTTTTTTCATCATTGTTTGGCGGTTCGTTAATCAATGGCTGGTATTTTGCACACGTAAGCAAAGCTGATTGGTTCACCATTGCCGCCCTTTGCGCCATCTTCGGCACCATTGGAGATCTGTTTGAAAGCAAACTTAAACGTATGGCCAATGTAAAAGACAGCGGCGCCATAATGCCCGGTCATGGTGGTTTTTTAGACCGCTTTGATAGTTTGTTATTTGCGGCACCTGCCGTTTGGGTTTTTGTAAAATTGTTTTTGTAAACATTATACTAACCCTAAACCTCTAAACTTCTAAACCACTAAACTCTTTATATTTGCAACTCAATTCAACATCATGACCATTCACCGGGAAGGATATAAATCTATTGCAATTGGCACATTAATTTTTGGAGCAATTAATTTTGCTGTATTGTATTTTTTCAGCGCCTCTGTTCCTGTATTGTGCTGGGTAGTATTTTTTGCCACACTTTTTTTATTACTGTTTTTGGTTTCTTTTTTCCGCATACCAAACCGCACATTAACCATTAACGAAAATGTGGTGGTGGCACCTGCCGATGGTAAAGTGGTGGTAATAGAAGAAACCATCGACCCTGAGTATTTTAAGGTAAAAAGATTGCAGGTATCTATTTTTATGAGCCCTGCCAATGTGCATGTAAACCGCAATCCGATCAGTGGCGAAGTGGTGTATAACCAATATCATAAAGGCAAATACCTGGTAGCCTGGAACCCTAAATCATCTACCGAAAATGAAAGGCATAGTGTAGTAATAAAGAAAGGAGGTACCGAAATTTTGGTAAAACAAATTGCCGGTGCCCTGGCTAAACGTATTGTAAATTATTTACAGACAGGCCAAAAAGTAGCACAGACTGAAGAAATGGGCTTTATTAAATTTGGGAGTCGGGTAGACCTGCTTTTACCCGTTGGTACCAAGCTGAATGTGGAGCTTAACCAGGTGGTACAGGGCGGGGTAACAGTCATTGCAACATTATAAAGTTTAACAATTTCAAATTGGCGGTTTGCAATATCTGCCCTATTTTTACGTTGATTAATAACACTAAATTATAAACATGAAAAAAGTATTTTTATTAGCTACAGCAGCTTTGTTGGTAACCGCAGTAACTTTTGCAGATAACGGAAAGAAAAAATCAAAAAAATGTGCTAAAGGAAAAGCATGCTGCACTAAATCTGAAACAGCAGAAAAGAAAGCCTGCTGCAAAGAAAAAACAGCTAAGATCTAATTGCTATTTAACTTATTTACAAGCCGCTTTAATTTAAAGCGGCTTTTTTGTATTAAAAAATAGCTTCCAGTTCTTTTAAATGATAAATGATATAGGTAGGCTTTATGACCGGGCTAGCATTTATATGGTTTACAAAAACCGAATCCATTCCTGCATTTATGGCGCCTTGTATATCAGCATCCAGGTTATCGCCGAGCATAATACTTTCTTTAAGTGAAGCACCGCTTTTTTTTAATGCGTACTCAAAAATTTCTTTTTTGGGTTTAAGGCTGTTACTAACCTCAGAAGTGATCATGTGCGTAAAATATTTTGTAAGGCCGCTGTTATTCAGTTTGCTCCATTGGGTTTTTTCAAAACCATTAGTAATTAAATGCAGGGTATAATTTTTAGCCAGCAGGTACTCCAGTATTTCTATAGTATGCGGAAATAATAATTTTTTTGTAGGCAGTATCTCCAAAAATTTTGCACTCAGTGCTCTCGATAGATTCTCATCCCCAATTTTAAAATCGAGTAAAGTGCGCCACATCCTTTTCCATTTAAGGTCTTCCGAAGAAATTAAACCATTATGGTATTTATCCCACAAAATTTCGTTGTGGTATAAATATTTCCGGTAAAAATCATCAAAAGGGGCAGCTACTTTTTTATCCAGCTCAAATAAAACAAACAGGTCGGTAAGGGTTGCTTTTGCATTGGCATCAAAATCCCAAATGGTATGATCGAGGTCGAAAAAAAGATGTTTATACTTCATTAAGATTGTAGCTTTACGATTGTAGCTTTGCAAAGAAAAGGAAATATTTAATAATTGAACATGAATGTAGTAATTACAGGTGCTTCAAAAGGAATTGGAAAAGCCATTGCAGATGTATTTGCATACCATGGCCATAATTTAATTTTATGCAGCCGTAATGAAATAGCCCTGTATAAGACGATGGAGGAATTGCTTACAAAATATCCGGCGGTTACCATAAAAGCAAAAGCATTTGATTTAAGTACACAGGCAAAGGAGTTTGGAAACTGGGTTATAGCATCCGGGGTAGATATTGATGTTGTAATAAACAATGCCGGCCTTTTTGAACCCGGCAGTGTATATAATGAACCCGAAGGTGTTTTGGAAAATCAAATGGCAACCAACCTCTACAGTGCTTACCATCTAACCAGAATGCTATTACCAACAATGATGCAGCGGAGATCGGGCCATGTTTTCAACATCTGTTCTATTGCCTCATTACAGGCATATAAAAATGGTGGCGCTTACAGCATCAGTAAATTTGCTATGGCGGGGTTTAGTAAAAATTTACGGGAAGAAATGAAAGCTTATAACATTAAGGTTACTGCGGTTTATCCCGGTGCTGTATTAACAGATTCCTGGGGAGATTATGATAACAGCAAACACCGTATAATGGAAGCTGGTGATGTGGCGCAGATGATCTATACTGCATCGCAGCTGAGTGCCGGGGCATGTGTGGAAGAAATTGTAATGCGGCCTCAATTGGGCGATTTATAAAAATACCCCGGTGGTATAAAAGTATATTAACAGTTTTTTAAAACCATTCATACCATACAGGCAAAAAGATAGGTTGTATATGGGTTAATTTTGTGTTCTTTACTTATGCATGTATTTCTACAAAGATTTTTTTTAACTGCTTTATTAGTTGCAGGCCATATTGCAATGGCGCAGGTAAAATTTTCTGCTACGGTTTCTTCTCCTCAAATAAGTAAGAACGAAATTGTTCAATTGCGGTTAATGGTAGAAAATGCAAAAGAGGTTCAGCAGATAACTCCCCCTGAGTTTAAAAACTTTATTTTGGTAAGTGGCCCTAATCAGGAAAGTGGCATGACCAGTATTAACGGAGATGTAAAACAATACGTAGCATTAAGCTATTTACTTAAACCAAAGCGGCCGGGCAATCTTACTATTGCATCGGCTTATGCAAAGGCAGATGGAAAAGATTACAGGAGCAATACAGTGAGGGTGGAAGTGAGCAATAAGCTTGCGCCAGATAATACAGCCGGCAATAACAACCCTTCACCTTTTGGAGGATTTACTCCTTTTGAAGATGCTGTACCACAAACAAGATTCAACGATTATATTTTAAAAAAAGGAGAAAATGCTACTGAGAAAATAAACCGCAACATGTTTGTAAAACTGGAGCTGGATAAAACCTCCTGTTATGTTGGCGAGCCCATTATTGCAACCTATAAATTATATACCCGTTTAAAAAGTGTAAGCAAACTCACAAAAAATCCATCTTTAAACGGGTTTTCTGTAATCGACCTGCAACCACCGGGCAATATGAATTATACAATAGAAAAATTAAATGGCAGGGAGTATGATGTTTGTCTTATCCGAATGGCCCAGCTATACCCATTGCAGCCTGGCAATCTCGAACTGGAGCCTTTTGAACTTGAAAATACTGTACAGTTTATTAAAGAAGAATACATAAACAGGAATAATGGTTTATTGAACGATATACTCAGCGAATTTGCAGAAGCCACCATACCGGCAGAGGGAATTGAAGTACAAAAAGTAACCCTAAAAAGTAAACCTGCAACCATTACAGTAAAAGCATTGCCTGATGCAAATGTTCCGGTTATGTTTAAAGGTGCTGTAGGAAATTTTGGGATAACTGCCGCACTTGAAAAAAATAATTTTACAACTGATGATGCCGGTAAGCTAAAACTGATAATAACCGGTGTTGGAAACTTGCAATTGGTAAATACTCCCGATATTGACTGGCCGCAGGGCTTTGATGCCTTTGAACCAACCACCACTGATGATTATATAAAAACAACCGTTCCGGTAAGTGGCCAAAAAATAGTGATCTATCCTTTTACCATTTCGGAGCCGGGCAATTATGTAATACCAGCTATTAAGTTCAGTTACTTTAATGCAAAAGAAGGAAAATATAAAACCAATTCTACCCAACCAATTTCTTTTACAGTTAACAAAGGAACTGGTAAAAAGAATATTGACTCACCAATAACTAAAAATACCAATGATAGTCTATGGAATAAATTTTTCAGTAACAGAAGGTGGGTGATAAGCAGCATAGCCATAGTAATTTTATGTGGGTTGATTTTTTGGTTAAAACGGGATAAGAAAAATGAAGCGGCTAAAATTGCCATTGAAGCAAAAGCTGCTGAAGAAAAAGCAGCCGAAGAACAATTTATTGCGGCTGTTGCAGCAGAAGAAAAAAATTACCTGGAAAGAGCAGCTGAATTAGTACACGGAGATAGTACTGCATTTTATAACGAATTAAATCATGGATTAAAAAGCTATCTCTCAAAAAAACTAAACCTGCCAATAGAAACCATCAATAAAAGAAATATTACAGAGCAGCTCGATAAAAAGAACATTTCTATAAACACTACTATTCAATTACAACAGGTAATGAACGAAATAGAATTACAGTTATATACGCCGTTTGCAGAAACCGGTAAGATGCAGGAATTGTATAACAGCACAGCAGCTATTATCCAGTTGCTGGATACTTACAAAAGTTAATTGTCGGTAAACTTATAACCAATACCTCTTACCGAATGAAAGTATTTTGGATTACGGCTGTCTTCTTCAAAATATTTTCTAAAGTTGAGAATGAAATTATCAATAGTTCTTGTGGTAGGATAAACATTGTAACCCCAAACCGCCTGTAAGATCTTTTCACGGGTTACCACTTCGTTCCTGTTTTCTATAAGCAGCTTTAACAGCATTACCTCTTTTTTGGTAAATGTTATCTTTTCGTTGTTTATACTTAAACCCTCCAGCGATTTAAAATCAATTTTGTTTTTACCGAATTCATACACTTCAGGTAAAGCTTCTTTAGCACTTATCTGTTCACTCTTTTTAATGAGTTTGCTAACCCTCAGTAATAATTCTTCCAGGTTAAAAGGCTTGGTAAGATAATCATCTGCTCCTTTTTTTAATCCCAAAATCCTGTCGGCACTGCTGTTTTTGGCACTTAGTATCAGTATAGGTATATCAGCATTTTGTAAACGTATAGTTTCGCAAACGGTAATGCCATCTATTTCGGGTAGCATTACATCTAAAATAATCAGGTTAAAATATTCCTGCTGCACTGTTTTTAATGCTTCTGCACCATCATAAGCGCCGGTTACTTCATAGCCTTCCAGCTCCAGGTTTAGCTTTAGTGCTTCATGAAGATTTTCTTCATCTTCTACCAGCAGTATCGAAAATTGTTTATCCAATTTTAATGATTATGATGATTGTAAAGTAATTGTAAAAATACTTCCGGTTGGAGTATTGTCTGTCATAGAAATGTTACCATTATGTTCCTCTGCAATTTTTTTTGTAAGAAAAAGCCCCAGCCCTGTGCCCTTTGCTGCTTTGGTGGCTTCGTTACCGGTGCGGTAAAATTTATTAAATATTTTCTTCTGCTCTTCAGTAGCAATGCCTTTGCCTTCATCCAGCACCTGCGCTGTTATTTTACCCTGTTGCTGCTGTAATATAATAGTAATAGTAGTTTCTTTTGGCGAATATTTAATGGCATTATCAATAAGATTGTTTACCGCTATTTGCAATAAAAGCCTGTCGCCATTGCAAAAAATATCATTGTTGATGCTGGCATTAATACTACGTTGCGGAAACCGGATTTTAAAATCCTGCACACATTCGTTTACCAACTCACTAAAATTTATTTCTTCGTTGCTGATTTTAAAATTGCTCGATTCCATTTGAGAGGAGAGCAGCATATTATTGCATAAAGAATTGAGGCGGTTGGTTTCCTGTAAAGTAGTAGCTATTAAGCGTTGCTGCTGGGGTTCTTCCAGTTTTCTTTTTTGTAAAGTTTCTAAATTTAATTTGGCCACAGCAATAGGGGTTTTTAATTCATGCGTAAGCGCCATCATAAAATTTTGCTGCTGCTGGCTAAATTTTAATTGCCGCCGTACCGCCCTGAAAACAAATACAGCACCAGCAATAATCAGTAAAAAAAAGGTTACACCTTCGCCAATGTACTGTGCAGTTTTTCTTTTTTCTAAACTGATGATTTTATTTACCTGCTCAAAATAACCGGGCTGATCGGGCTGTAGTTGTTGTAATTTAAAAACAGTGGCCTGCTCATTTTGCTTGTTCAATTCAATAAACCAAAATACTAATGCCGCAACAATATAGGCCAGTAAAAACCAGTAGATGATAAAGATGTAGCGAATTTTTTTTGTTTTGCTTTGCATGGCTAATTACAATCGGGAATAATCAATTCCTCACATCCAGGCCCCAGCTCAATTTATTCCTCAGCGTTTGTAAAAAATTATTTTCATTCAGCCTTATCAGGTTTATTCCAAAATTTTCTTTACGCACAGCTAACTGAATTTCTTTGGTAACAATTTCTCTCCGGCTGTCGAGTGTACATAAAAAGGCATCTGTTCTGCCTTCTACCTCAAATGAAATAATGGTATCATCGGGTACTACAATGGGGCGGATGTTAAGATTATGCGGCGCTACAGGAGTTATTACAAAGCTTCCGCTATCAGGAAAAACCACCGGGCCATTACAACTGAGTGAATAACCGGTAGAGCCGGTTGGTGTTGCCACAATAAGGCCATCTGCCCAATACGTATTTAAAAATTCTCCGTTTAAATAGGTATGAATTTTTATCATGGAAGAAGAGTCCTGCTTTAATAAAGTAAATTCATTTAAACCATATGGTACGTCACCAAACAATGGCACGTTAGCATCTAAATGAATCAATGTTCTTTTATCAATAACATAAGTGCGGCTTACCAATGCATCTATTGCTGTTTTTAAATCGCCTTTACCAATATTGGCTAAAAAACCGAGCCTGCCATAATTAATACCTAAAACCGGTGTGCCTTTATCCCGTACCAAAGTAACTGTATCTAATAAAGTGCCATCGCCGCCAAGGCTTATCATGCAGTCAATAGTATCATCCAGATCGTCGGAAGAATTGAATGTTGAATATTTTGATTTGAGATCAACAGCCGAATAAAATTTATTAAAAAAATCCTGGTAAAAAACCGGCTCCACATCATGCTGCACCAGTTCAGTTATTAAAGAGTTGATTTCCTTATGCTGATTTTCTTCTAAACCCCTGCTGTAAATTGCTATTTTCATACCTGTACCTTTTTAAGCTTATTGTTTAAAATCCGCTTTGGGTATGTAAAAATAGTCCCTTTTGGTTTAATTGGTTAAAACTGTATTCTAACCGCAGGTTTACATCGTAAAAGGTAAGTATATCAATACCAAAACCGCCGGTATAAAGTAACCTGTTGCTAAGATAGGTATCAAATTCTCTTTTGTTATACACATATCCAAAATCGGCATAGGTTTTTGCAAATATGGTAAATGGAATGTGTGAAAGTGATTTAATTTTAAAGGGGACAGGAATTTTAAATTCGGCTACTTTCTTTTTTAATGTTGATTTTATTAAGGCAGAACCCACACCATCAATCACTAAATATTCAAGTCCCCTTAAATAACTATCACCATAGCCAAATCCTCTTTGATTGATATACGCCTGGCGTAAAGGCAACCGCAATTTTCCATTTAGTTGAATACTGCTGTACCAGTTTTTACCCAGGTCAAAATACTTGTTTAATCCTGCTTCAATGGTTAAAGCATTAATGCCTCCTGTAAAGCCCAGCCCTCTTTTTGAAACAGCAGCAAACCATGATTTTCCTTTTGTGGCATACAATACATTATTTACATTAACATATTGGTAGGTATAAGAGAGTTCGAAAATATTTACCGAAGGCTTGACTGAGTTTAAATAGTTGGGATTATTTTTTGGTGATAAGATACTATCTGTTACAACTATGGTGGAAAAGGAAGCATTAAAAAATTGCTTTACAAAAAAACCTTTACGTATTGTGTAGCCTGCATTGATAAAAAATGTACTGCCTACAAATTTGCTGCGCAGGCTGTCGGAAGTATAAAATAAAAGATTGTTGTTGTAATCTGTTTTATAAGAAATTTCTTTTTTTTGAGAGTAACCGGCACCTACCACAAAACCTTCTGTTAGTGCCTTGTTGCTGTAAGGTGCAGTATAACTAAACGAAAAATCCCTGCTAAAGCCGTTTAATAAATAAATACGTAACTGATCTCTGCGGCCACTTAAATTATAATGCACAAATTTTAAACCGTAGTTCACTCTTTTTAAACTGGCGTTGTAGGTTTTAATCCATTCATTAAAATTTCTGTCGACAGGTTTAAATTGCGGTACAGGGTAAATGTACCAGCGTTCTTTTACATCCACAATAATCATAATGTCGTAAGCAGAGATTACTACCAGTTCAAATTTTACTTCGCTGAACAAAGTGGTGTTATACACCTGTTGCCTGGCCTGCTCCAGTTCTTTATTTAATGAGGCGATAAGTAAAGAGTCGCCTTTTTTAAAATGTATTTCACGAAGAATTATGTAGGATTTTGTTTGCTTATTTCCTTTGATGATGATGTCTTTAACATGAAGTTTGCCTGTACTGTCCTGTAATGGTATTACGGTATTGGTAATAAGTACTTTGTTTTGATTCTGCGATCTTGCAAATGAGAAAACTAAAAGTAACAGTATGCAAAAGGATATTTTTTTGAGACCTGGCATTGCTTTGTTACTTCATAATAGCGGCTGGTGATGGAATTAATTTTGTAAAATGAAATTAAACAGAAACTGTTTCAATAATTAAATATCGAGGTAATTCATCAGGTGGCGGTAGTTGGAATGTATTTCGTTCTCAAAATTTTCGTTGCCAAAATAATAGATAACATCATATTCATACCTTTCAAAAGTAGCAACAATGGCTGCAATCTCTTTTTTATTGGCATGAATGGTAACCGTTAACATCCCGGTTTCGGGATGAACAGTAGTGTTTAAATGTAAAATAGTGGCATCATTACTTTCTACAATGCGGCTGATTTCCGAAATGGCAAACTGGCTGCGTTCCATTTCCAGCACAATAATGCCGCCAATTTCGTTGGTGCCTGCAAAATTGCCCAGTGCCTTTAACAGGTCGGGTGATGTTATAACACCTACCAGTTCTTTTTCTTCATTAACTACGGGTACCACAGTAGTATCGTATTGATTACAACAGGTAACAGCTGTTAAAAAATGTTCGTTTTCATGAACAGCAGCATCAATAAAATTTTCCTGCATTAACTCTATGGGCATTTTTTCATCTGCATCTTGTAAATCTTCTTCACTTATTAAACCAAGGTATTTCTCATCGGCAATAACAGGCAGGTGTGTAACACGAAAGTCGTTAATTAACTGCAGCGCCTTACCTGCTGTGTCCTGCAGTTTTAAGCGAGGAATATTATTGTTTATAAGTTCTACGGTTAACATTGCTGTTATTTAAGATTTATTACTGCTACTGATATTAAGATGATAACGAATGCTGATAGTTAATAGTATGCAGACACAAATTTTTGTTAAACTGTTGCAGCAGGAGTTTTTATTTTATTTAAAAACTGTTCCAGTATCTGGTTAAATTCTACCGGCACTTCCATCATTGGGGCATGGCCGCATTTGTCTATAAAATGTAGTTCGCTGTTAGGGATAAGGCGGTTAAATTCTTTGCCTACAAATGGCGGGGTAATGGTATCATTATTGCCCCAAATGAGGCAGGTAGGTTGTTTTACCTGGTTTAATTCTTCGCCTAAATTATTACGGATGGCACTTTTTGCCAATGCAATAATTTTTATCACTTTCAGCCTGTTGTTGGTAATTTCAAAAACTTCATTTACCAACTCTTCAGTTGCCAGATCGGGATTATAAAAAGTGAGCTGTGTTTTTTTGCGGATGTATTCTTTATCACCACGTTTAGGGTAACTGTCACCCATACCATTTTCAAACAGGCCCGAACTACCGGTAAGTATTAAAGATTTAATATGCTCTGGATGTTTTAAAACAAGCACTAATCCCACATGTCCGCCAAGTGAATTACCCAGCAGGTGAATGTTCTTATAATTACGATGCTCTATAAAACGGTGTACAAATTTTTGCAGTCCGCCAACAGAAGTGTGCAACAGGTCAAGATCCAATAATGGTAATATCGGCACCACTACTTTATTGGTTTTGCTAAAATGTGTTATCAGCTCTTGAAAGTTACTTAGTGCGCCAAATAATCCATGCAACAGCATCAGTGGCTCACCTTCACCTTCTTCTATAAATTTAAATTTGCCGTCTTGTTTTATTTGGTAGCTCATCCGTTAGTTAAATGGTTTTACCCGTTGCTTTAATTGGTTCAGTAACTGCAAAATACGTTAAATAAAATAAGCTTAAAAATTAATGCTGCATTTTGTTACCTGCGGTACTAAAAAATGCTTCAAGGTCAGCAAACATATCTTTAAACAACGGTATTATTTTTCCAAAATTATCAATCACTATTGGCCCCCAGGGCTGCACAAAGTTATAGGTTTGCGAGGATTGTATGGTGGATGCTTGCAAGAGCTTACCCTTTTCGGCATAAAATAAAAAAACACTGAAAATGATAATATATAAAGCGACATAAAAAACAATGCCACCTAAGCGGTTTACCCAGCCCAGCAGTACCATCTGAAAAGTTTTTTCAATCAGTTTTCCGCCCATGCGTACCAGCAATACCACAACAAAAAACACTAATGCAAATGATATAAAAGGCAGCCATTTTGCAGAAATATTTGCCTGCCCGTTCAACCATCCGGCAACAACTGCAGATAATTTTAATGCTGCCGCCAGGCCAATAATAAAAGCAATGATAGAAAATACTGCTATTATCAATCCCTTTTGATATCCTTTAATACATGCAATGATAATGATTATGGCAAAAATTATATCTATCATTTATAGTGCTGTGTATTAGCTGCTCAATAATTCCTTTACAATATTGCTGATGGTTTTTCCATCGGCAAGGCCGGCAAGTTGTTTGCTGGCAACTCCCATTACTTTACCCATATCTGCGGGTGAAGCTGCTCCTGTTGCAGCAATAATTTTTTCTATAGCGGTTTTTAATTCAGCCTCACTGAGTTGTTTTGGCAAGAACCTTTCAATTATTACCATTTCTTCTTTTTCTTTTGCAGCCAGATCAGCACGACCTTGTTTTTCAAAAATCTCCAGAGAGTCTTTGCGTTGTTTCATCATCTTTTGCAAAAACTTTTGCTCCGTGGCTTCATCTATTTCGCCTCCGGCGCCGGGCTCTGTTTTGGCTTTAATAATTTCTGCTTTAATAGCACGTAAGCCTCTTAAAGCTGCTTCATCTTTTGCTTTCATGGCATCTTTCATTTCTGCCATTATTTGTTGTTCGAGTGCCATAGTAATATAGTTAATTGGTTTATTTATTCTCTTTCAATTGTATTGCCCTGAATGTATCAAAAAAATGCTTGGCAAATTTTTTCATATCATCGCTCATTTCCTGTTGCTGCGTAGCTCTTTTAAAGGAGTCGGCCATGCCCATCAGCATCTGGTAATAAAAATCAGCCATCTCATCCATCATCATGTCTTTTGTCCACAGGTCAATACGCATGGCGGTTTTATCTGCACCATCCCAAAAAGCAATACACATGGCTTTGGCTTTTTGTGCCATATCGGCGCTGCTGTCTGTTGCATTCCAGTTTATTTGCTCGGGTACTTTGTTTGGGTCGAGTAATACATCAATTTTTATTGTCGATTGATTCATAAAAAATTATCTGGTTTGATAATTAGCTACTATGCTAATCGGCAGCAAAGTTAACTGGTTTGTGAAAAAGAATGGTATAACAGGTTCAGGTAATTATTATACTGCCGTATTACATTTTTCTATTGCCTGCCAAAGCAGTTCGGTTGTTGAAGGCCAATTATATTTTGTAACCTGTTCCAGGCCACTTACTATAAGTTCATTACGTTTATTTTCATCTTTAAAAAGCAGCATCATTTTATCAGCAATATCATTAAAATCATCAGGATTGATGTATAAAGCAGCATTGCCACAAATTTCGGGCATTGCAGCTTTGTTACTTGTAATAACAGGCACACCGGCCTGCATGGCTTCAAGGGCCGGGGTACAAAAGCCGTCATAAAAAACCGGATACACCAAGGCATAGGCAGCTGCTGTAATTGCTGCAAGTGTTTCAGGTGTTAACTTATCCAGCAACTTTATCTCATCCCTGTATTTATAGGCAGCCAAACTTTTTGCAAAAGCAGCATCAGTAAAAACGGTTGTGGTTGCCAGCACCAACTGCATATTACTTTTTTGACGTTTTTTAAAAAACGAAAATGCTTTTAATAAATTTACCAGGTTTTTATTGCTGTTAATTTCGCCGGTGTATAAAAAATATTCTTTGCCCGATGTGTATGCTTCTTTAATAATTTCTTTTTGTTGCCAATTGGCCGGAGTAAATATTTTGTTAGCGCCCTGGTATACCACATCAATTTTACCGGCATTTATTTTATATGTGTTAATAATATCCTGTTTTAAAAATTCAGCAGCAGTTGTAATAATTTTTGCCCTGTTCAAAAACGATGGTGTATTTTTTTTGTAAAAACGAAACCAACTCCGGGTAAAAAACTGTGGATGGTGTAAAAAAGAAAGCTCATTTACCACAAGACATTGCGGAACTTTTGTCCGCAGCGAACAATTGCCAATACTTACAAACACATCAGCTTTGTGTTTACGCAATACGGCGGGTACTTTATAGTTTAACCAGTATTGTAACAATAACGGGTTTTTAATTTTTGGCCCGATAATAACAGGCAGTATATTGTTTGCTGAAATATACTGTTGGTTAATAGTTTTATCGCTTATAAAGAGAAACTGATGTTGAGGAAATTTCTTGGCTAACCTGCTGAAACACTCAATAATAAAATTACCATTATTGGTAAGATGGCCATCATCTAAAAAACAGGCATTAACTGCAATTGTCATTTCAGCACTTTTACTTTTACCGTTTCAATACGGGTATCGCTTACATTCAAAATATCAAATTCGTAATTACCAAAAATGATACGATCTTTTTGTTTAGGAATAGCTTCGTTATTTTGAATAATATAGCCCGAAAGTGTTTCTGCATTTTCATCATCAGGAAATTCCAGCTTATACTTTTCGGTAATATAATCCAGCTCCAGCCTGCCACTAAAAATAAATTCATTGGCAGATAATTGTTTTTCAACAAACTCCTCTGTATCATACTCATCTTTAATATCGCCAAAAATTTCTTCCAGTATATCTTCCATCGTTACAATACCTGCAGTGCCGCCAAATTCATCTATTACCCAGGCAATACTTTTTCTTTCTTTACTGAATTTATTCATCAGGTCGGTGGCACTCATACTTTCCGGAACTGTGGGAATAGGAAGCAATACTTCTTTTACGGTAGCAGGATTTTTAAAAAGATCCAACTGGTGAATATATCCTGTAATACTGTCGATATTACCATCATACACCACCAGTTTACTCAGCTGGGTATTAATAAATTTAGCTTTTACTTCTTCAATAGGAGTTTTGCTGTCAACCCCTTCAATTTCCCGCCGGGGAATAAGGCATTCCCTTAGTTTTATTTCGCTTAGCGATAAGGCATTATCAAATAACTCTTTGTTTATTTCACTGGAATCTTCTTCTTCATGGCTTTTACTTTGCTGCATAAAATGTTCCAGGTCAATTTTACTGAACACATCTTTCTTTTCGTTCAGCTTTACATCAAATAAATTCTTTAACATCCATTCGGCGGTGGTTACAAAAAATGCGGCAAGAGAAGACAGCAGCCAGTAAAGAAAACTAACAATATAACTAATAAAACCATTGCCCAATATTTCATTATTTCTTGCCCTGAAAAATGCCTTAAACATAAACTCCACAAACAATAATATAAAGGTAGAGAGCAGTGTTTCTACAAAAAGTTTAATGTATTTAACCGATTCAGTAAGTGATTGCGGCAGTTGCTTTTCAATCCACTCCCAAACCGGCGTAAGCATACCACCAATAAGTAAACCATACACTACCATTACAATATTAACGCCTACCAAAGTGGTGCCTATAAAGCGGGTGGGGTTATCGGAGTAAGCACCCCATATTTTACCGCTGTGTGTACCTTGCTTGCGGTTTAATTCTATAGATAATTTATTGGCCGATATAAAAGCTATTTCTATACCGGAAAAAAAGCCGATAAGAATTAATGACGCAATAATTGCAATAAGTGCCATCCAGTCCATACTATAAAAATAAGGAAGAAAAAACAATTCGTTTTTCCGGGGGTGTAAAGCGGGTTAAAGGGAGATTATGACTTAATAAAATCATCAACAATATTTACTGCAGCGGCACAAGCTTTTTGCAAATCATCATTTACAATTATTTTGTTGAAATGATCTTTAAAAGACAACTCATAAGATGCTTTATTAACCCTTGCTGCCAGCGATTCCGGTGTTTCGGTGCCACGGCTTTGCAGTCTTTTTTTTAATTCATCTACCGATGGAGGTTCAATAAAAAGGCTTAAAGAAGTTTCAGGAAATTGCTGTTGTACATGAATAGCACCTTTAATATCAATATCTAAAACTGGGATTTTATGCTGGGTCCATATTTTTTCCAGTTCTGTTTTTAAAGTGCCGTAATATTTTCCTTCGTACACCATTTCCCACTCAATAAATTCGTTGTGTTGTATTTTTTGTTTAAAATCCTCAGTACTTATAAAATGATAATCCACCCCATCTTTTTCCATACCCCGGCGTTGGCGTGTAGCGGCAGAAACCGAAAAAGCCAGCTGCGGAAAATGCTGCATCAGGTGTTTGGTTATAGACGTTTTACCTGCACCGGAAGGGGCAGTAATAATCAATAATTTGTTTTTTGCTGGAGCCATGTGCAAAGAAAATGTTTTTTCTTTTAATGTGGCCTGAAATGGAGAATTAATGGCAATGCAGTACCGGTACTGGCTAAAGTTAATTCGTAGTCAGATACTGTAGTGATGGTATATCGGTTAATATTATTTTTAGAAATGGGCGTGAGAATAAGTGTTTTATCGTCGGGTGTAATTTCGTAAGTGCCCTGCACGGTAATACTGCTACCCACACTGCAATCGTAAGTGTAATTGCTGTTGAAGGTCCATGTTAAAGCTTTAAGTGCTGTTTCTATTTTTATTGCTGTTGCCGAATCCTGTGGCGTTGCAAAATTTTTATCAATGGGTGCCAGGTTTTCAATCTGCACACAATCCCATTTTTTTACCAGCAATTTTTTGGTTTTGCTTTGGCAGGAAAAAAGAAACGTGACAGCAAAAACTGCGATAAATAAGTAAATGATATTTTTCACAACAATTGTTTAATTAATCCTTTTAATATCTGCACCCAATTGTATTAACCTGGTATCAATGTTCTGGTAACCTCTGTCTATCTGCTCAATATTTTGTATTACGCTTTTTCCCTGTGCACTTAATGCGGCAATTAACAAAGCTACGCCTGCACGTATATCGGGGCTGCTCATGGTTATGCCACGCAGTTGCTGTTCTCTTTCTAAACCAATTACCACAGCACGGTGAGGATCGCATAAAATAATTTGAGCTCCCATATCAATCAGCTTATCTACAAAAAACAAACGGCTCTCAAACATTTTTTGATGGATGAGTACACTGCCCTTTGCCTGTATGGCTGTTACTAAAACGATGCTCAGTAAATCGGGTGTAAAACCCGGCCAGGGGTGATCGTAAATTGTCAATACGCCACCATCCATGTATTTATTGATCTCATATATTTCCTGCGATGGGATATGAATATCATCGCCGTTAAAATTCATTTGGATACCCAGCTGCTGAAATTTTTCGGGAATAATGCCCAGGTGTTGTATGCCTGCATTTTTTATAGTGATGTCGCTCTGCGTCATGGCAGCAAGGCCAATAAAACTACCTACTTCAATCATATCTGGCAACATGCTATGGGTGGTGCCACCCAAAGTATCCACGCCATCAATTATTAAAAGGTTGCTGCCAATGCCCGATATTTTTGCACCCATTTGGTTCAGCATGCGGCAAAGCTGTTGCAGGTAAGGCTCACAGGCGGCATTATAAATACTGGTAGTACCTTTTGCTAAAACC
>JAYVJU010000330.1:0-9480 GCA_043769035.1 Ferruginibacter sp. | reverse complement strand
GGTTCACACTTTTACAGTTCTTAAATAAATTTATTTACAACAAACCTGTTAGCAGAGTTAAGCATACTTTAGCTAATTAATTCCGCCAACGGGTTAATAATACTACAAATGTGATTAACCCTTTTTCTTCTTTACAGTAGTTTTTGTTTTCACTGCAGGATAAAATGTTTGATTATTGGATATATTGGAATCGCTTAATAATATTTGTACACACTCATTTAAAATAACGTATTTATTGGCTGAGAAAACTTGCATTTTATCAGCAGGTAAACGCAGGTCGTAATTTCCATTGTTCGTCATCATATTATCAAAGTCGGGGTTAAAGCGGTTAAACTGTATTATATCCATTGATAAATTTTTGGCAATGATCAATGAATTAAACTTACCCGAAATGCTTTGTGTAGCTGTAGTTTCCAGTTCTTCAGGCGTAAGAGTTGGTTTTGTATCATAAGGGTTTGCACCACCACCACTCATAACCTGAACACCGGGCTGTCCGGAATTTGGATTTACAACCGTAGTTACGCCACCACCGCCTTCCATGATATAATGGGTAGCAATAAAACGTTTTACATATGTTCTGGATTCGGCAGGTAAATAATATTGCAGGTTCCAGAAATTTCTGCTGCCGCTTTTTTTAATGGCACTGAATACTCTTCCGGGTCCACCATTATAGGCTGCCATTACCAGCAACCAGTCCTTCATTTGTTTATAAAGGGTAAGCAAATATCTTGCAGCAGCATGTGTGCTTTTATAATAATCCCTTCTTTCGTCATAATAACCATTTACCACCAAACCATAGTCTCTTGCAGTATAAGGCATAAACTGCCATGGACCACCTGCACCTACACGGCTTGTAGCTCCGGTACTAAGATTAGACTCTATTACAGCAATGTACTTCAACTCTCGTGGTAATCCGTATTGGGATAATATACTTTCAATTAAATTAAAATAAGGCTGGCCCCAACCTTTCATTTTGGTAAGATACTTACCATGTGCCTGCATATAATCCTGTATAAATGTAGTGGCACTGGGATTAATTTGTGCTGTATAGGCAAGAGAAGGATTGTAACTGTATTTAGTAAAAAGGTTTTTAAAACCATACTTAGTAACCTGGCTAAAGTATTGTATTTTATCTTTAGCAGGTGGCGTTTTGGTTTTTATAACCTCTTCAATCAATTCGTCTTCTATTACTTCGTTTACTACAATAGGGGTATCGGCAGCAACAGGCTCCTGTTGAAAATCATTAAAGCTATTATTACCAGCTTTTGCTTTTGGTAAAAGAAAAAATGCAATTAATAATATGCCAATTATTTTTTTCATTAATTATTAAGTGGCTGATATGCTTTATAATGTTGCATTAAGTATGCTGATAATTGCAGTAAAGTTAACTCATCTGCTTTTGAAGTCATAATCTGTAAGCCAAAAGGCATGCCATTACTGTGTTTAAACAGTGGAACAGATATGCCTGGCAAACCGGTTAAATTTGCAAATACAGTATAAATATCAGCCAGGTACATAGCGATTGGGTCTTGTGTTTTCTCCCCAAAAGAAAATGCAGTTGTTGGGCTTGTAGGTAAGATAAGTGCATCAAAGTCAGCAAAAACAGCCTTGGTTTTATCAACCAGCATACTGCGTACCTGTTGTGCTTTATTAAAGTAAGCATCGTAATACCCTGCACTTAATACAAAAGTGCCCAGCATTATTCTGCGTTGCACTTCCTTACCAAAACCTTCGCTACGGCTGCGTTTATAATACTCTGTTAAATCTTTTATATAGGCCTTGGTATTGTAACCAAAACGAATACCATCAAAGCGGCTTAAATTACTACTGGCTTCTGCGGTGGTTAAAACATAATACGCAGGAACAACATAATCCAGCAGATCAAAATCAACGGCCTCTACTTCATGCCCCTCGGTTTTCAATTTATCCAGTACAGATAAAATAGTACTCTTTATTTCCTCATCTAATGAAGGGTGAAAGAGCGCCTCTTTAAAATAACAGATTTTATATTTTTTTGTAGCTGTAACTCCTGTACTTATGCCGGCTATTTCTAAAGTGGTTTGAGAAGGCAACATGGTGCTGTCATACTCATCGCTTACACTCATTACGTTTAAAAGTATTGCAGCATCAGTAATAGTGTTACTGAAAATTCCGATCTGATCAAATGATGATGCGTATGCAATTAAACCATACCGGGATATGCGGCCATATGTTGGCTTTAAGCCTACGATACCACAAAAATCTGCCGGTTGCCTTACAGACCCGCCTGTATCACTTCCTAAACTGGCCATACATAAACCTGCCTGTACTGCAACAGCACTTCCCCCAGATGATCCGCCGGGCACTTTGCTTTCATCCAAAGCATTCAAAACATTTCCATAGGCTGAGTTTTCATTTGTGCTGCCCATTGCAAATTCATCACAATTACAACTGCCAATTATTATGGCATCCTCATCTAATAAACGTTGTACTGCAGTTGCTGAATATATACTTGTAAACCCCTCTAAAATTTTTGATGCAGCAGTAACGCAATGGCCAGCATAACAAATAACATCTTTAATGGCAATTACAACCCCATGCAATGTTTTTATGGGCTCCCCATTTTTTCTTTTATCATCCAGTGCTTTTGCTTTTTGCAAAGCTTCTGCTGCATAAACTTCAACAAAGGCATTAAGGTGTTTGTGTTTTTCAATTTGCTGCAGATAATAATTTACCGTATCAACACAGGTTGTAGTTGAGCCGATAAGATTTTTATGATAATCTGGTATACTGCTGAAGGCTGTCATTAAACGAAAAACTTAAACGGGTAAATATACAATCGGCTGAAGTAGCCCCCGGATTTAATCAGGAATAACTTCAGCCGAAAAATGTGATAAGAGTATTCTTATTATTGTGGTAATTGTTGTTTGGTATCTTTATCTTTCATGCCCTCTTCAATTTCGCTTTTCACATTATTTTTAGCATCGTTAAACTCACGCATTCCACGTCCTATACCTCTCATTAATTCCGGTATTTTTTTACCGCCGAACATTAATAATACAACTACAATTATTAAAATCAATTCTCCGCCGCCAGGCATGGAGAATAAAAAAATGGCATTCAAAAAGGAAACTAGCATAATAAAAATTTAGAGTACAAAGATAAATCAATTATTTACTTATTAAAGCAAATAACAAAACATTATTAACCCGGGGTTAACACAATTAATAAACGATAAAAAAAGATGAAAATTATCTGATGTAATTTTTGCCACATCTGGCTTTTCCGTTTGCGGCCTGCTCAGCTGTAATGCCACGGGCACAAGAAGTTAAAAACACAACGGCACATAAAATAACTAATGACAGAATGGAAGTTCTCATGGAAACAAATTTTACTGGTTAAAAATAGATGGAAAGCTGTAAAACTTCAGGGTAAAGGTTCTGTCAAAGGAGATTATAATTTGGTTGTAAATTCGCAATAATCATACCAAAACGTTAAAGTATAAAAAAAATTGCACAAACCTGTAAAGATTTGTGCAATAACTTATTGATTATTATATCAATATTAAGCAGCTTTATTTTGCAACAGCCCTTCTTTTTTCCTGGATACGTGCACTTTTTCCGCTTCTGTCACGTAGATAGTACAATTTAGCACGGCTAACTTTACCCACTTTGTTCAATACAATACTTTCAATGTTTGGAGAAAATATGGGGAACAAACGTTCTACACCAACACCATCACTCATTTTACGTACTGTAAAAGAAGCGGTTGCTCCAACACCCTGGCGCTTAATTACATCACCTTTAAAGCTTTGGATACGCTCTTTGGTACCTTCTACAATTTTATAGTTAACAGTGATATTATCACCTGCTTTGAACTTAGGGAGCGTTGGTTTTGTAGTCAACTGCTCATGAACAAAATCTACTGCGTTCATAATTTTTATTTTTTACGGACGGCAAAGGTAGGGGAAAGTTATGAGTTATGAGTTATGAGTTATGAGTTTTTTTGCGTTCATGCAATTTTTTTTTCAAAAGCAGCTTAAACAGCTACTTAAAACAAAATCCGGCAGTTTTGAGATGCCCGATTTTAAAAATATTCGTTTAAACAGAAAGCACTGTAACACAAAAACTCAATCCCCCAAAATGTCAAACTCTTATCTTGCTACATTCACTGACCTTTTTTCCCTAATCACCGTTACTTTAATCTGCCCCGGAAAGGTCATTTCTGTTTGTATTTTTTGTGCAATCTCAAAGCTTAATTTATCGCTGTCGCCATCTGTTACCTTGTCGGCTTCTACAATTACCCTTAATTCCCGGCCGGCCTGAATGGCGTATGCCTTTTCAACACCAGTATAGCCCATTGCCATGTTCTCTAAATCCTTAATACGCTGGATGTATTGCTGCATTATCTCACGCCTTGCACCCGGCCTTGCACCACTTATAGCATCGCAAGCTTGTATAATTGGAGAGATAACATACTGCATTTCCATTTCATCGTGGTGAGCACCAATGGCATTAACCACAGCAGGATTTTCACCATATTTTTCGGCCAGCTTTGCTCCTAGTAGAGCATGACTTAATTCAGTTTCTTCATCAGGCACTTTGCCAATATCATGTAATAAACCTGCACGTTTTGCCAGTTTAGGGTTCATACCTAATTCAGACGCCATGATAGCACATAAATTAGCCGTTTCCCTGCTGTGCATCAATAAGTTCTGACCATAAGAAGAGCGGAAACGCATACGGCCCACCATCCTTATTAATTCTTTATGTAAACCATGTACACCCAGTTCCATTGCTGTGCGTTCGCCAATTTCCATTACCTGGTCGTCAATTTGTTTTTTGGTTTTTTCCACCACTTCTTCAATACGGGCAGGGTGAATACGGCCATCGGCAACCAAGCGCTGTAAAGATAAACGGGCAATCTCCCTGCGTAATGGATCGAATGATGAAAGAACAATTGCTTCAGGAGTATCATCAACAATCAGATCCACGCCGGTAGCTGCTTCAATAGCCCGGATATTTCTACCCTCACGGCCAATGATAGAACCTTTAATTTCATCACTTTCGAGGTTAAAGACAGTAATTGAGTTTTCAATGGCTACCTCGGCAGCAGTACGCTGTATGGTTTGAATAACAATTTTACGGGCTTCCTTACCAGCTTTTAATTTAGCTTCTTCAATAATTTCCTGCTGTAAAGCAATGGCTTTGGTTTGCGCTTCTTGTTTTAAGCTTTCTATTAATTGTGCTTTTGCATCTTCGGCAGTAAGGCCGGCAACTTTTTCCAACCGGCGGATATGCTCTTCCTGATGTTTTTCCAGTTCCGTACGTTTGGTATTTACCACTTCAATCTGGCGGTTAAGGGTTTCTTTTATAGCCTCGTTATCCTTAATCTGTTTTTCCAGGTTCTGGTCTTTTTGGTTAAGGGATTGCTCTTTTTGTTTAATGCGGCTTTCTCCTTCAATAATTTTCTGGTTACGCTGCAATACATCCCTGTCATGTTCAGCTTTAAGCTGTACAAATTTTTCCTTAGCTTCTAAAAGCTTTTCTTTTTTAAGATTTTCGGCCTGTAACTGGCCATCGGCAACGATTTTTTGAGCTTGTAGCTCTGCTTCTTCTACCTGTTTTTTAGTGTTTTTGGCAAAAATAAATTTACCCAGTACAAGCCCGATTATAAGGGCAGCAATACCAATGATGATGTAAAGTATGTTCGGTTCCATTGAAATTTTTTGGTTTAAAACGGTTCACAATCGTGTATGTCTTCTCTAAACCCATAATAATAAATGAGATAGTTAGCAAGCGAAGATAGGAAATTAGTATGGAGTTTAGATGAGGCTTTTCCGGAATATTTATCAGGTAAAAGAAAGCAGGGCTATATTTTTTACAGCATCCTGTACCGCCTTTTGTCGGGATTAAATCAATATGTACTGGTCATGTCTTCATCTACACATATAATAAAATCAGCCTTGCCTTTATTTTCAGCCAGCAGGTTTTTCAGATTCTTTTGAGATATGGTGGTTATGGTGCCTATTTTAAGTTCGGGACGGTTACGTTTTAAATACCAGTTAATGCCTTCATAATTATCGGAATGGTAAGCTCCGTTAAAATGGAGGAATAAGGTATCCGGTCTTAAATTCTGCAATATAAAATGTGCCATGGTAGCATCTTTAGTAGCCTGTGCTTTGGGCATATTGGAACTACCATGCCCACTCATCATTTTCATCATATTTACATAACCCGGTAAGGTTGAATCATAGTCCATCGGCAGCGGGGCCATCCATGTTTTAGCCAATGCAGGAATGGTATCCAGAGCCTCAAATCCCTTTTTAGAAACCAAAGCAGCATATCTGCGGGGAATATTTGTGGCAATAAAAGCGGCATTTTTTTCTTTGGCAAAATTTACCAGCGGGGCATAATCGGTTTTATAGTTACTCCATAACCTTGCTGCTGAGTCTAATCCTTTGGCAGTTGTTTTGCCAGCCAGGTAATCATTTAAAGCCTGTTGGTTATCGGCTTCAAACATTTCTGCACCAAATGTTATTGCTTTTTTTTCGGCCAGGTCTTTTGCAACGCTCAGTTCCAGCCAGTGAGAAATAGGGTTGTTATGAAACTCGCCAAATAATACAACATCTTTTTCTGCCAGCTGTTTAATCATTTTTTTATACGCAACTTTTTTGCCTTTGGCATTATATAATACATAAGCAGGTTTTGATTGTGCTACTATGGTTACTGTTTCAAAAAACAGAACTAAGACTAACAGGTATTTTTTCATACTAAGAACTTGAAGCTGAAAGGTAAAAAGAATAATTTTCTTTTTAGTATAACAAAAATTCTTTCATCAAAGCCGCCCACTCATCAGCGATATTAAAATTACAGGCAGCTGTACTTTTTATTGTATCAAAAGCATCAGGTATGCCAAGCAATTTGTTTAAATGTCCCGTACCTGTTGGATTGGCAATTGTTGGATATAATCTTTCTGTTACATGCAAAGGGTATAACTGAATAATGGTTTTTATTAAAGCAATGCCGGTTTGCACCGGTCTGAATACAGTTGCATCAGTAATAAAAAACTGCAATCCTTTACAAAGTTCATTGGCATATAACCCGCTATCAGGTGTATAGGTAATTGGCTGACTTTTGATGCCTGAGCAATCAACTTTTGCAAAAGCTAATTGTAAATCATTTTCATTTATCCATGGAGCACCGCAACAGTTAAAAGGTTGGTTGGTGCCGCGGCCTTCGTTTACATTAATACCTTCCAGCAAACCCATACCCGGGTAAAGTAATGCAGTATGCAGATTTTGTATGGCAGGGGAAGTGGGAGTAAAAACAAATCCTGATGATTGGTTACGTTGCCAGTCTTGCACAGGAATTACTGTTAGCCGGAGATTCTTAATTTTAAGGGCAGCAAAATATAAAGCCAGCTCTCCAAGTGTACAACTATGTCGGACAGGAATTGCATAACGGCCAATAAAAGAACTACAGTTTTCTTCATCCAGCATAGGTCCTTCGGCAAGTAACAGGTTTCCGGTAATAGGGTTGAGCCTGTCTGTAACAATCAATGCTTTATTATTTGCAGCGCAGGATTCCATTACATGCGTCATCGTCCACAAGTAAGTATAAAAGCGGCAGCCTATATCCGGAATATCAAAAACAACAACATCAATATCTTCTAAATCTTTTTGCTGTGGCGCTAAATGATTACCATATAAACTTATAACAGGCAGCCCGGTGACGGCATCAATACTATCGTTTTGAAAACTGCCATCTTCACCTGTTGCAGTAAGCCCATGCTCGGGAGAAAATAATTTTACCAGCATAAAGCCCTTTTGCAGTAAGGCTGCCCTGGCGGTAATGCCCGTAGTTGTAAGCGATGCATTATTACATACCAATGCCATACGTTTTGTGGTATAGTTAGCTGCTTGTGTAAGTAATATATCTATACCAAATAAAACAGGTGTTGGCTGAGGCATACATCAAAAGTAAAATGCTTTATTCATTTGTTGCGTAACTTTCGTTTTAAAATTCTGGTATGCAGTATAAAAAAATTATTGCTGTTTTAGTGATAGCGTTAATTACTAACAGTTGCAGTATAAACAAATATGCTGTTACAAATAAATTGTACAAAAAGCAGGCTAAGGCTTTTGCAAAAGAACTGCGTAAACAACCTGCCCAGGTAGATAGCGCAGCAATGGCCGGCTTTTGGGTGGGTACTACCAACTTTGGAATGCGTAAACCTAATTTTGTTATCATACATCACACTGCACAAAATACGTGTGATAGTACCCTGCGTACTTTTACATTGCCACGTACCCAGGTGAGTGCTCATTATGTAATTTGTAAAGATGGCACTATTCATCATATGCTTAACGATTACCTGAGGGCATGGCACGCCGGTAACAGCAAATGGGGTAATGTTACCGATGTAAACAGTGTAAGTATTGGTATTGAATTAGACAATAACGGTTTTGAATCTTTTAGCGATGCACAGATAAACAGTTTACTACAGGTACTTAAAAAATTAAAGAAAGATAATAATATCCCTGTAGCAAACTTTATTGGTCACAGCGATATTGCACCAAAACGAAAAGTAGATCCCAATAAATTTTTCCCCTGGCAGTTGCTGGCACAAAACGGTTTTGGTAACTGGTATGATACTGCTTTAACAAAACAATTACCTGCTAATTTTAATGCCATGCAATCCCTGCGTATTATAGGTTATGATACCAGGGATAGTTTAAGTGCGATAAGAGCTTTTAAATTACATTTTGTACCACAGGACAGTATTTTACAAATAAACGAAGCGGATAAAAAAATTATTTATGAATTAAGTAAAAAGTATTGATAGCTAAAATCGTGGAAGCAAAACCTGGTAATGCAAAAATAATACGACTATAAATTTGTTATCTGCATCATTTGCTACCTTAGTAGCTTAATTATATTGCCATGCTAAAAATAATACTGCCTTTTGTTACATTCTTCTTTTTATCAGCTGCTTTACCGGCACAGCAGCAACTTACCTTGCCTAATGGCTGGTCACTTTCTCCCGCAGGAAGAAGTTTACCACTTGGGGATCTGCCCTTAAATATTGCAGTAAGCAAATCAAAAAAGATAATAGCAGTAACTAACAACGGGCAAAGTAAACAAACACTTCAGCTCATCAATACCAAAACAGAAGAAGTTTTGGATAATATCGAAATTAAAAAAAGCTGGCTGGGTTTAAAATTCAGCAGTGATGAAAAATATTTATTTGCCAGCGGGGGTAATGATAACTGGATTTTACAATACAGTACAGCCGGTAACAAATTAAAACTGCTGGATAGTATTAAACTGGGTAAAAAATGGCCTAATAAAATTTCGCCTGCCGGTATTGAAATAGATGATAACAGAAAATTAATGTACGTGGTTACCAAAGACGATAATTCTTTATACATTATTGATCTTAATTCTAAAATTTCTATACTGCAGGTAAAACTGGATGCTGAAGCTTATACCTGTTTAT